>NZ_JADPKQ010000420.1:0-45505 GCF_023074015.1 Bradyrhizobium sp. 142 | reverse complement strand
ATCTGACGCAACATGAAGGAATGTTTGCAGCTATAACCCTATAGGTTGCCCTGCCATGGCAGCGTGTAGGCGTCATTTCGTTTACATATGAGGCCTAATTACCTTTACGCATCGCCGGTCTCTACGCTCTCGGCGAGCCGGCTCAACACATCACACAACGCCAACAGATCAACCGTGCGGAAGGCCGCTCTATCCGCAGCAACTATCCGGAAGTCATCCATAGGATCGACATCGGTGAATGCGCTGGTGATCGTGCACAGTCGACCGTTTGGGCCCTCATAGACCACACGATCTTCGCCCCAATGACGGCGTCGGCAGATCAAGTCGAATGAAAGACCATGCCGCGGATGAAACGGGTGCGTGATACGCACCTTGCGGGAGATCGTACCCACACAGCGTGCAGTCGACGACTTTCGACAAGGCGAAGGTCGAGGTCGCCGTGCAGGTCGCGACGCGCTGGATCCTGGCCCGCCTGCGCAATCAGCGCTTCTTTTCCCTGGCGGAACTGAACGCTGCCATCCACGTCCTGGTCGGCGAACTCAACGCCCGCCAGATGCGCGGTTTCGGCTCCAGCCGCGTCGAACTGTTCGCCGAGATCGATCGTCCCAAGCTGGGAGAACTGCCGGAGCAACCCTACGCCTTTGCGCGCTGGAAGCGTTGCCGTGTCGCCCCCGACTACCACGTCGAGATCGACGGGCATTGGTATTCCACCCCTTATCGGCTGATCCGAGAACTCGTCGATGTGCGTATCGCCGACAAGACGATCGAGATCTTCCACAAGGGTCAGAGGATCGCGAGCCACGCCCGTGCGCCCAACCGGCGTGGCCACACCACCATCGCCGATCACATGCCGAGCGCCCATCGCCGCTACGGCAAGTGGACGCCGGGAGGGCTGATCGCGGCCGGCGAGAAGATCGGGCCCTCTACCGCGGCGTTTTTCCAGGCCGTCATCGCGGCAAGGCCGCATCCCGAGCAAGGCTTTCGTACCTGCCTCGGCATCCTGTCGCTGACCAGGAGTTACGACCATGCGCGCGTCGATGCAGCCTGCCGACGCGGCATTCTCATCAAGGCTCGCTCCGTCGCCTCGATCCGTTCGATTCTCAAGAACGGCCTCGATCGGGCGTTCCTCGACGAGACATCCGACCAACCAACCCCTGCGCCACGGCAACATCCGCGGTCAGGGTTATTTCCACTGACCCATGGAGACCTCAATGCTGACGCATCCCACCCACGAACGGCTGATCGCACTCGGCTTGATCGGAATGGCCAAAGCCCTGGAGGAACAGCGGCGATCACCGGATCTCAATGCCCTGTCGTTCGAGGAACGCATCGGACTGCTGGTCGATCGTGAAGCCGCCGAGCGCGACACCAAACGTCTCACCACGCGCCTCAAGTTCGCCGCGCTGCGCCAGAGCGCATGCGTGGAAGACGTCGATTGGCGCACGCCACGCGGCATCGACCGCGCCGTCTTCGCCAGACTCATCGGCGGCGACTGGATCGATCGCAATGAGAACCTGTTCGTCACCGGAGCGACCGGGCTGGGCAAGAGCTGGATTGCCTGCGCCCTCGGTCACAAAGCCTGCCGCGACAACCGATCGGTCCAGTATCATCGCGTCCCACGCCTGTTCGAGGCGCTCGCCCTCGCGCGCGGGGATGGCCGCTATGGCCGCCTGCTCAAAACCCTCGGGCGGGTTCAACTCCTCATCCTCGACGATTGGGGCCTGTCAGTTCTCAATCCGCCCGAACGGCGCGACCTTCTGGAGATCCTCGATGATCGCTACGGCCGCCGCTCCACCATCGTCACCAGCCAGCTCCCCGTCGATCAGTGGCCTGGGCGGTGCGATCCTGGATCGCCTCGTTCACAACGCTCACGCCTTCAACTTACCGGAGAAAGCATGCGAAAGCAGACCGCCCGCAAGCAAGCTCTTGACGCAAACTCAAACTCCTGAACCAATCACCATGTCGGTCGAAGCGGCCGCTCATGATCGCGTGAAATACCTACTCACGATCAAACGAAACGAGTGCTCACGATCGCCTGAAATCGCCGCTCACAATCCCCGAAATGCGCACTGGCGAGATCCGAAGGAAGGTCATCCGGCTTCAAACTCATGAAGCCAGTGAATCAGATTTCCCGGTAGGTTCAATCGCAGAATGCTATCCAACTCGCGTTGGACGCAAAGTTTCTTGAGGATTCCGCCAGTCGATCCCAGATAGCAGGTAAGAAAGCTGCGCCGGAGAGATCGTCACGGCTTCACCGGCAGCCGAAGGCCAGATGAATCTTCCTCTTTCGAGTCTTTTTGTAAACAGGCACGCTCCCTGAGAATCGTGCCAGAGCTGTCCGTGCGGCCCGCTTCTGAGACGCCGGTACAGCCGGCTTCTGCCCAAGTACTCTTCAACCTCCATCTTCCTGTCCTCCGCTGTTGAAAGCGGAGGCACAGAACGAACTATGCCGAACCGACCAAACGCCGGTCAGCGAGGAATCTGGGGAAAACAACCCGACTCGGCATAGTTCGGCGGGCGGCATAAACCTGCAAGCTGAACGATGTGAATCCGATCGCCTACATCGCCGAAACACTCGAGGTGATCATCGCCGGCCATCCACAAAGCAAAATCGAAGACCTCATTGCCGTGGCGATTCCGCAAAAAGTCAAGCTTGCATCGATAGGATCACGGCTAACTTACAATCGACCATACCGGCCGGCACCTGTGACGAGGTCAAGCGCATCATTGCGGAAGCGAGGCCGCCGACGGCCCTCAGTCGGGAGTCAGCGGCGACATCTCCAACTGCCAACGTACGATGCGTTGCCCGATGCCGTAGTGAACACCGCCTGCGGGCATCAGGACCGACCCTTGTCGTCTGACGAGACCATGTACCTGCGCAATTTCACCTCTGGCGCCGGGTATATTTTGGCCCACGCAGACACAAGCGAGCGATCCGATGAGACATCGTCAATGATCAAAACTCGAAGATCAGCGACGGACCGACCAGGGCCCTTCCCACGCACGGGGCGGCATCAATTCAACAGGGAACAACGATCACCACCTCGCCACGCGGCATCTTTCGCCAGCTTCGAACCGAACTGACATTCTCAACCGTACACCGCACACGCTTGGAGCTCCCTTATCAGCGCATCGGCGACCCGCTCCTGATCTTGTTCGCTCATCTGTGCGTAAATTGGCAGCAGAATCGAATTGTCCTGCGCGAGCTCGGACTGGTGCAGATCGTGGCGCGGCTTCTCGTTGGCGTACGGCGCTTCCCGATGCGAGCACATAATGCCGCGTCGAGTCGCTATGCCCTGATCCAGCAGGCTTTGCATGACCGTGCGCTGGTCAACGCGGTCCGGCAACCGCACGCAATAGCTCTGCCAGTTGGACCTCGCCCAGCCCGGCTCGGCAGGCAGTCTCAGACCTTCAAAGTTGCCGAGCAGTTCGCCATAGCGCGCCGCGATCGCGCGACGTCGGGACACCAAATCAGCCAGCCGCTCGAGCTGCTTGCGCCCGACCGCGGCCTGGATATCGGTCATCCGGTAGTTGAAGCCGACTACCAGGTAGTCCTCGAAGATCACCTGCGACGATCCGTGCCGCACGGTGTCCGGAACGCTCATGCCATGCTGTCGCATCAGCCTGAACTTGCGGTCAAGCTCGGCATCGGCGGTGGTGAGCATCCCGCCCTCGCCGGTCGTGATCACCTTGCGGGGATGGAAGGAGAAGCAGGCGATCTTCCCCCGCGGCTCGCCGATGCGCTCCCAGTCGCCGTTCATCCGGATCTGGCTGCCGGCGGCGCAAGCCGCATCTTCGATCAGGACGATGCCGTGGCGATCGGCCAGCGTGGCGAGGGCCGCCAGATCGCAGGGCATGCCCATCTGGTGGACGGCAATCACCGCGCGGGTGCGCGGGGTAATCGCTTCAGCCACCCGGTTGGGATCGATGTTGTAGGTGGCGGGATCGATGTCGACAAAGACAGGCGTCGCGCCGCAATACCGGATGCAATTGGCCGTGGCGATAAAGGAGTGGCTGGCGGTGATGACCTCGTCGCCGGGCCCGATCTCCAGGGCTGCGAGCGCCAGATGCAGGGCGGTCGTACAGTTGGAAACGGCACAAGCATAGGGCGCACCGACTAGCGCCGCAAAGTCGCGCTCGAAGGAGACCACCTGCGGGCCTTGCGAGACCCAGCCGGAGAGCACAATTGCGCGCGCCGCTTCGGCCTCCTCCTCGGCAAGCAGCGGTAATGCGATTGGAATCACGGCGTTATCACCCTCTTGTTGGCGAGCACCGGAGCGATCCACGCTCGAACTTGGCGCTGCATCGATCTCAGACTTGATCTGACGATACTGAGCTTTCAACTCTGGGAAGGGTATCAAAGGACTTATTCCAATCTTGAACAGCTGATCCGGGTCGCAATTCATGAGATCCAAATTTCTCATCAGACCAATCAATCACAATGACATTAAATCAGACTCATCGTTACAAACCTACACAGCCCTGATCCGCAGCTTGCGGACCCATCAGCGCCGCCGTGCGTGCCGGCCCCCTGGTCGGCAGTGCGGATCAAGACGGTGAAACTATCCCTGCCTTCCGACAGTCGCGAGAGATCATAGCACCGCGCCGGTGTAGTGGGGTCCATCAGGTCGCGCCAGGTGAGGCCACTGGGTCAACCAGAGGTCGGCGCAATGACCAATTCGATCTCCCGACATCGAAAGCTGCTCGACGTTGGCGATGCTGTCGAGCCAGATGGTGCGTGCACCCATCATTCGTCCGAGCCGCAGCGCCAAATATCCGGGAGCAGCGCCCGTCGAAACCACGATATCCGGCTTTTCATTCCAGACTATCCAGGCGATTCTGCGCGCTGCCTTCAACAGCCCCATCTTGGTCCAGCGGTTGGCATCATTGACCAGATAGAACTTGTGGCCGGGCACCTGCGCGCGATACGATGCATGAACGGTGACGAACGTCACTTCGCAATCCTCGAAGGCCGATTTGATGCGCAATAGCTGCACCCAGTGCCCCCCGCCCGAGGAGACCGCGAGCAATTTCGGGCGAATGCTGCGTGACTGCAGCGTTCTGTCATTCAGCAACGTCTTGCGGTGAAGGATCGGGCTCCCAAGCATCGGTTCGCCTCCATGAACGCCGCAGCCTCGCAAACCCCACGGCGGATTTGATCATCGCGACCAAGAGTTTAATTGATAACAAATTAAATGCTGAATTATTTAAAATCAAGATATTTTTTGTGCCCGCTCAGAATTCAATCTGATTTGACGTCTCGCTATGGCAGCGAAAAAGGGCCCACCTTGAGAGCTTTGGCGCGGGCCACGAAGGATGGAAATCACGCCCGATGCGAACACCGAAACTACAATCTCAGTGGAGTGAATCAGCAGATAGCGCGGCTCGAGAAGTTTCGTCGCGGGGCCAGAGATGGGCTCCGCCCATGGCCGCCCTGCATCGGGCAATCATGTTGACACAACAATAGATCATTAGTCCGTGCCACGAACGGGGCTCTTTGAACAATGCAATGAGCGTCCGATTGTTGGCTTCTCCCTTGTTCACGCGCAGCTCAGGATAGCGCTGGGCGAGCTCGAACGTTCCCCTGTAGGCACGAGTTCTGACCGCGATCAGCTGCTGCACGGTGCGTGGTGGAAATACCGTGGACATCACGCAGGGTAATGTCTCCCGCTCTTCCTGTCTGAACTGAAGGCGAACATAGGTGTCGTCAGCAATGATCTCTGGAAATTGGCCGAATCGCCTGCGCCCCGCCTCGGATAACGCGTAGACGCCGGACCCGCCGATGCCCTCGCGCGAAGATGGTAGCCGTGACCGAATTGCATAGTATTTGCGGACCAGCCAGGAACAGCTTGTCAGATCGATATCGGCCGTAGGAGCCACCGCCAAAACGTCCCCCTGCTCGAGGCGTTTTGCCAGGGCCCGGATGGCTTCAACGGTGATAACAATATCGGCGTCAACATAAACCCGCGGAAACACGCCTGAGATCTGATCACCGAGGTTCAGGGCGTGGGTTTTCCTTGCGATATCGGATTCGACAACATGGACGATTGGACCGAAGCGCCGGGCCACGTTCGCAGTGTCGTCCGTACACCCGTTACAAACGACAACCACGCAGATCTCATCCGAAGCCAGGTTGCCGACCCATTGACTCAAGGTCCGTGCAATCACAGAACTCTCGTTGTGGGCTGGCACGACGATCGAGATCATGGCTATCCAGGGCCGAATGTATCAGATTGACCTACGTTCTTTAGCTTCGGTCAGCCGCATGGCGGTGCTTCAGCCTCACAGGGTGAGGATCTTGCGCAAGTGAGGCGCAGGCTTGGACGGCGCCGATTACAACTGCGGACTTTGCGAGGCCCAACCGGAAAGCATGGCCCCGCGGCATCCTCTTCGGCAGAACGGGTATTGCGATCGGTATCAAGATGCGGCGGCCTCACTCTGACGGACGGCGGTGAGGCCACGTTCAGCGCGCCACCATTTCACAAGATCTGCCAATCCCTGTTCAAGCGTCGTGGTGGCCCGGAACCCCAAGAGCCGTTCCGCCTTCCCTATTGATGCCAGCCGGCGCGGCACCGGATTGATCGAACGCTCCGCCGCGAACTCAGGGAGCATTCCCTGACGATTCATGACCGACGCAAGAGCCGTTGCGAGCTGCACCAAGCTCGTCTCCGTGCCGGTGCCTACGTTGAACACTTCGTCCGTCACCTTCGCCTTCGCTGCCAGAATATTGGCTCGGGCGATATCGCGCACGTGCACGAAATCCATTGTCTGCTGACCATCACCAAAGATGACCGGCGGTAGGCCGGCCTCCAGGCGCTCCATCCAGCGGATCAGCACCTCGGTGTAGCGTCCATGGATGTCCATGCGGGGACCATAGACGTTGAAGTAGCGGAATGCCACGTAATCAAGGCCGTACATGTCGCTGTACGCGCGCAGCAGGCCTTCATTGAACGCCTTTGCAGCCCCATAAAGGGTTCGGTTGTCGTATGAATTCTGTCGCTCCGTTGTCGGAAACTCCTCCGCCATGCCGTATACCGATGCCGACGACGCGGCGATCACTTTCTCGACGTCGTGCTTGATGCAGAGTTCAAGGAGGTCGAAGGTGGCGTCCACCATGACCTCCTTGGCGAGACGAGGCTCGCTCGCGCAATGTGTGATGCGCAGCGCAGCCTGGTGAAAAACGATGTCGGTCGCCTTGACCAACGCTCCCGTCAGCTTGGCATCGCGTATGTCGCCATGGACTAGTCGCACAGGCCCGCGTCCCAGCGCCCGACGCAGATTCTCGGGCCTGCCTCTCACCATGTTGTCGAGAGCGACGATTTCAATACAGCCTTCGTCGCACAGTAAATCGACGATGTGCGAGCCGATGAACCCCGCTCCGCCTGTGACCAGAATGCGTTTCCCCTTGAGATTCATCAAGACGCTCTCCTGTTGCTGGGCCTTGCCAAGATGTTTTGCGACGCCACTTCTTCGTCCGTCAACTGCTGAAAAGCCTGCAGCGGCTCCGCCTTCGTCAACGCGCAGACGACCTCGGCCACCTGCTCAGCCGACAGCTCCGGATAGATGGGAAGCGAGAGGAATTCTTTCGCGAGCCTTTCCGTGACCGGGAGATCGCCCAGCCCATATCCGAGATCCGCATACGCTTTCTGCAGGTGCACCGGAACCGGGTAGTGGATCCCCGCGGCAATGCCGGCTTCGTTCAATATTGCCAGCGCTTCGTCTCGGCGTCGCAGCCTTACCGAATAGACGTGATAGACATGGCGGCTATACCAGGGCGGCTGAGGACTAGCGAGCGGCAGATTCGACAGCAGCCTATCGTACTGCGCGGCTACTGACCGGCGCGCTTCCGTCCAGGCTTCTATATGATCCATCTTTACGTTCAACACGGCGCCCTGGATGCCGTCCATTCGGTAGTTGTATCCAGGGACAACGTGATTGTACTTGGACTCCTGCCCCCAATCGCGCAGCAGTGACACGCAACCCGCGAGTTCAGGTTGATCCGTTACGACTGCTCCTCCCTCGCCAAAGGCGCCGAGGTTCTTGCCGGGATAGAAGCTGAAGCAGCCCATATCACCAATCGAACCCGCCCGGCGCCCCTTGTATTCCGCGCCATGCGCCTGGGCAGCGTCCTCGATTACGAGGAGACGGTGACGTCGGGCGATCGACATGATTGGATCCATGTCAGCCGCAAGTCCATGAAGATGGACCGGCACAATCGCCTTTGTCCGCGGAGTGATCGCAGCTTCAATAGATGCCGGATTCATCGTCCATGTAACGGGATCAACATCGACGAAAACCGGCTTGGCTCCCGTGTAGAGAATGGCAGCAGTTGTTGCAACGAAGGTGAGCGAAACCGTGATCACCTCGTCTCCCGGTCCGACACCGCACGCGAGCAGCGCAAGATGTAGCGCCGAGGTACCGCTGTTCACCGCATGGCAATGCGCCACCCTGCAATACTCCGCAAAGCGCTTCTCGAAGGCAGTCACCTCCGGCCCGAGTACAAAGTGGGTGCTCTCAATGGCTCGCGCCATCGCGGCATCGATTTCCGGCTTAATCTGCCGATACTGTGCCTTCAAATCCAGAAAGGGTATCAAGGGCAAACCCTCCTCACGGCGATTCAATAAATCTAGTATTATTCGGATGCATTATTCTAATTAAATCAATAGAGAAAGCAATCTTCATTTAATATTTGTAATTAATTTTCGACGGCGCCGGAGAGAGCCGCATTCTCCGCGGCGGATATAGTTCGGGCCGGCACTCCCGCCACAACTGCTCCCGGCGGGACATCCCTCGTGACCACCGCTCCGGCGCCGACGGTCGCTCCCGCACCAACCCTCACCCCGCACAACAATGTGGCGTTCGATCCGATCGATGCCCCCTTGCCCACGTGAGTGTGCTGCAATGTCCAATCGGAAGCTCCCTGAGGACGGCCCTCTGCCGTGGTCGCCCTCGGATATTTGTCGTTTGTAAACATGACGCCATGCCCTACGAAAACTTCGTCGTCGATGGTCACGCCCTCGCAGATGAAGCTGTGCGATGATATCTTGCACCGTGCCCCTATCTTCGCTCCGATCTGTATCTCGACGAAAGCGCCGATCCTCGTCTCGTCGCCTATCGTGCAGCCATACAGATTCACCAACGCGGGATGGAAAATCCTCACGTCGCGACCGAGCTGTACGTCCTTCGTTACCGGCATCGTTCGTCTCCCAGAGAGCACCGTATAAAACGATCTATAGCGCCGGACGTGAAGGTCGCAGCCCGGGCGCGATCCGGACCAGGTCCCTCGCGGCATGACGCACCTGATGCAGCAATGGATGTCCGGTGAATACCAATCCGCACCACCAGCAGAATGCAGCGACGACGAGCGACAGTACCATGCCGGTCAGAGACGCGAGCGCTCCCGCCTCGGTCAACGCGGCACAAGCCCATACGCCCGACGCAGTTCCGACCGTTACAAGACCGCTCTTCAGCAAGGAACCCACAAACTCGCCTGGCCTGAAGGCCAGGTGCCGCCTGAGAAAATGAATAGCTACTGCCGCCTGGAACGGCAGCGTCACAAGAGCGGACGCCGCGACAGCCTCGACCCCGAAAAACGATGCGCACAGAATGACAAGAAGCGATGGCGGCAGCGAGATCAAGGAAGACACCAGCGCATCGCGCACACCTCCAACCGCGAGGAAAACCGGATAGGTCAGGCAAGCTGCGAAGAGCGCCAGATTTGCGATGCAAAGAAAACGCACCAATGGAACGATTTCCAGCCAGGTTTCACCGAGCCAAAGCAGGATGATCGGCCGCGCCATGATTGCGATAAAGGTCAGGAAGGGCCACTGGACAACGGACAGCAGTTGAACGGCTTCCAGATAAACCGCCTTCAGATCTGCCCCAGCTCTGCGTTGAGCGACAATCGCGGGCATGACGACAGGATTGAGAACTTGCGTCACGAGCCGCTCGAACGCCTGTGTCAGATTGGTGGCGCGGCTATACAGACCGACAGATCCAAAATCCAGAATACGGGCAAGCAATAACTGCGGCGCAAGATTGTAAAAGACGTTGATGAGGCTGACCCCACTGGAGTAGAGGCCAAAGTTGACGATCTCGCGGTACTCTAACAGCGAGGGACGCAGTGCGCCGAGATCCCTGTGGCTGGCCAGCAGCGCCAGTGCAAGGACAATGCTGCCTGCCAAGCCACCCCAGATCGGAGCCATGTAGCTGAACCCTGCCATCGCAAGCACGACGGATACGGAGGCGGTGACCACTCCAGCTGTGAGATTGCAGACAGCAAGTGCACCGAATTTCATGTCGCGTCGCAGCAACGCGGATATCGTCCCGGAGATTGGCGTCACCAGAAAATTCAGTGCGGAGACCTCGATACCTCTCTGAAGGTTATTTTGCCCGAATACTTGCGACAGTGTGTGAGCCAGGACGAACAGAAGAAGCGCAATTGCCACCGAGATCCCGAATGTGATCGTGAACGCCGAGCCAACGTCTCGAGGCGACAATTCGCGCTTTTGAATCAGATAGTTTGGGCCCCCGAACTCCTGAAACGAGGCGGCGATTACAGCGGTCACGGCATTGACGACGGCAAAGACTCCGAATTCCTGCGGCGACAGCAGACGAGAGAGGATCGCAGTCGCGACAATGAACAGCAGCACGCTGCCATACCGTTCGCTCGCCGAAAACAAGATTGAGCGTTGTACCGAACTCATCGCGGAACCACCGCATTGTCGCAGATAAGACTTCCGATCGGCACCATGATTCAAGCCGTGGCCCGCGCTCGTTTCCTTATCTGCTGCGGCGACTTGAGAAAGATCGGCCTGCCCTGCTGTGCGATCGAGCGCGACGCGGCCTCCAGCACCTCGATCACCCGTAACGCAGATATACCATTTGAAATCGGTTTCGTCCCGTTACGCGCACAGTCGATGAAATGCTCGACCTCCGTCTGCAGCGCCTCCTTCGTGGAAATATGAGGAGCCCACATGTCTCCAGCTCGATATCCGATCCGGAGTTCTTTGGCATCTTCAGTTGTGCCATCGAGGGTTATACCCTTGTCGTAAACCTTGATCTTCTCGGTTGGCTCAAGATCGTTGTACACGATCATCTTGTTGCTGCCCCCGACAAACGTCTGGCGCACCTTGATCGGCGACAGCCAGTTGACGCTCACGTGGGCGACGCAGGGACTATCGAAAAACAACGTGATATGCGCCATGTTTTCAGGCGAACCTGCCACATGGCAGGACCCGGTCGCGGAAACCGCCACCGGCTCCTCATCCAAGATATGGTGAATGATCGAAATGTCATGCACTGCCAGATCCCAGATCACATTGACGTCCTTCTGAAACAGGCCGAGGCTCGAGCGCGTGCTGTCATAGTAGTAGATCTGGCCGAGTTCGTCCTTCAGCAACAACTCGCGGATCTTCTGAATGGCCGGTGTGTACAAGAACGTGTGATCGACCATCAGCGTCAGGCCGCGCCGATCGGCCTCATCGATCAAGCGGCGCGCCATCTCGGCGCTCGACGCAAGTGGCTTCTCGACCAGAACGTGCTTGCCCGCCTTGAGCGCGGCGAGCGCCAATTCATAGTGCGTGTGCACCGGCGTTGCGATTACGACCGCATCGATTTCCGGATTCTTGATGAGATCTTCATAGACGCACGTTGTCATCAAATTCGGATGAAGGCGCTTGCTGACGGCGAGCTTCTGGGGGTCCAGATCGCTAACGCAGACGACCCGCGCTGAAGGATTGCTGGCGAAATTGCGGACGAGGTTCGGCCCCCAATAACCGTACCCGATAACTCCAATTCCAAGCGAGTTGTTCGACATAATTGCCCCAGTGATTGAAAATCGGGTTGGGTTGTATTTATCCGGCTGTCGGCTGGATGGCTCTGGCAACAGCCACGCTACTGGCCGATAGCCGAGTAAGGATTGAGCGTACGCACGGCGTCACGCGGGCATTTCCGCCCACGATCAGCGCGGATACATCGAGCAAGCCTATGCGTGCTTTCGGCAGGCTTCGTTGGCGCGCGAGAGAAATAGAAGCTCGACAGTCTTGTAGTTCCACGTCGACCGCCTAAGCTGAAATGTTGGTAGGTTCGGAACGAACACGTCCCGCTTCGATAAAGGTCCGAAGTGTCCGGATCAGTTGGGGCGATGCTTCACCACCGAGGCGCTCGCTTCCATTGCGGACATCCAAATGATCCAGCTTATCCGCTAGTTCGCCTTCGTCGAAAGCGACTTCAATGCGGCCCTGTGCGGCGAACCGTTTTGCCGTTGCGACCTGATGATCGTTTCGGTGTTCGCCCAAGCTCGCACGACGTGGCATGACAAGGATCTTCTTTCCAAGTTCGAGGGCAGTGATAATGGAGCCCATGCCGGCATGCGCGACCACCAGGCTTGCGGCTTCAACGGAGTTTCTGAATTCGGTCGGCTCGATGAAGCGCTCGGTGCGGATGTGCTTGAATCGTTGGTTTGACGGCCCGATCTGAGCAAAAACATCGTTTCTTGCGCGTGCACCGGCCCAATCGTCGACCGTTCGAATCAGACGATCAAATTGGACCTGGGTACCAACTGTTACGAGAATCATGACACGGATCCTGCATAGTGAAGCCGTTTTGTGGCGCCGTATCTGACCGCTGAGTCTGGCTCCGAGATCTCAGGCCTTGACGCATCGGGCGCCTTCGATTAAAGCGAAATTCATATTTAATATAATCGTTCGATTTAATTAGATTCTCAAATTAACACGAACGCCATTAAAAGCAAGATTATTTTATATCTTTTTTAAATATCGCGCCTTCGTACCCGAATTGCGCTCGTGTCCTGCGCAGGTGTCGAAATCTGGAACACGCGGAGGCTCTGCGCGACAAGTCAAAGACGGGGTCCAAGGGGGAAGAGGAACGATGGACAGCTATCCGGCTTGAACGGGCTCTCGGCACCGTCGTGAGCCGCACGGATCTGGCTCGATTGTTGGCTTATCAGGCGAGACGACGATCGGCGACGAAGAGGACCTTGGCGCCCGTTCGGGTGCATATGGCGCCTTAGTATTCCCGAATGCTTTCATCCAGACCGCGAAGCAACGGATACAGAAAATAAGAGATCACGCTGCGCCGCCCAACCTTCATTTCGGCCGTGACCGCCATGCCCCGGATCAACTGAATGCGCTCCGGCGGCAGCCGAAGGTGCGCATCCTGCAAATCGACCAGCACGCGATAATAGGGAGCTGGCGTGCGGCGCGCACCTTCGGCCCTCGGGTCCGGTGAGAACGAGTCCTCACTAACGACCCGAACCTCTCCCTTGCCGGTCCCGTACTTCTGGAACGGAAACGCTTCGAACTTGATCCGCGCCGGCTGCCCAACCGTCAACTGGCCGACATCCCTGCCCTCCACGTTAACCTCCGCCTGCAACTGCACGTCGCGGCGAACGAGCACGAACAGCGTTTCCGCCTCGCGGACCACCGACCCGACTGTCCGGTTGGCGATCTCGAGCACAACCGCGTCTGCTGGAGCTTGCAACACGATCATTTGTCGGCGAAGCTCAGCCTTCTTTAGTTCTTCAGCGGCGCCTTCGCGCTTGCTTAGGGTTTCGACGAGCTCCTGATAGGCGGTACGGCGAAACTCCTCCGCAAACACTTGTTGATCTGCTCGGACTTTGTCCAGACGATGCGAATTATCGGCGATGCTGCCCCGAACGCGCGACAGACTGCTCTCGACCTCCAGCCGCGCATCACGGGAGAGCAGGAAGTTCAGCCTTGAACCCACTTCCTTGGCCATCAACGAGCTTCGCATAGTTTCGATCAGCTGCATGTTGTCCAGTCGCTGTATCAGGACCGCCTCTTCGTCCTGCGCTGTCTTCAGATTAGCCCGCGCGGAAGCGATCTGCGCCTCGTAGTTCTGAAACTGGGCGTCATAGGCGCTCTTTCGCTGCAGGAACACTTTCTGCTGCAGCACCTCATCGGCGTTCGCAGGACTCTTGACGATATACTCCGTCCTGTCCAACTCGGCATGGAGCCGCGCAATGGTGGCATCGAAGGCAGCGACGCGGATACGCAATTGGTCGAGATCCGCCTGCGAAAAAGTCGGATCTAGCGTCGCCAGCAGGTCGCCGCGTTTGACTCGATCGCCGGGCTTGACGTGAATTTCCCGGATGACCGACGTTTCCAGCGGCTGCACCACCAGGTTGGGGTACGTGGTAGTCAGCTTCCCCTGAGCGGTAACGATCATGTCGACCTGGGACACTGATGCCCATGCGATCGCCGCCGCGATCAGCGCAACGACAGCGTAGAGCGTGACATACGCGACCCGCGACGGTATCCGATGCTCAACCTCAATCGCGTCGGGCTGGAACTCCGTAACGACGTGCGATCCCCGCACAGCCGGCCTGAATAAGGTTCGGCGCCTTCGTGCGACCGACTTCGCTGCCGATCCGTCGGGCTTTGTATTCGCGCGCTCTTTTTCTATCCTGCTCATGCGACGTGCTTTGTCTGCTGGTTCCAAAGATGGCGGTAGATCGTGCACTTGGAGAGCAAGCGGTCGTGGCGATCCACGTCGACGATACGACCGCGGTCGATCACCAGGATCTGGTTCGCTCCCGCTAGCATCGAAAGGCGGTGCGAGACGATAATAACGGTCCGTCCCTCCGCGAGACGGTGCAGATTGCGCTTGATGATCATCTCGCTCTCGGAATCGAGTGCACTGGTCGCCTCGTCAAGAATCAGGATACGCGGGTTGGAGATGAGAGCCCTCGCGATGGCAAGCCGCTGCTTCTGCCCGCCAGAGAGGTTCGACGCCTCCTCCTCCAGCATGGTGTCGAAACCGCGCGGCAATCGTTCGATGAACTCGTCGGCGCCCGCGAGCTGCGCCGCCCTCACGACCTCTTCGAACGTCGCATCGCGCTTCACACAGGCGATGTTCTCGCGGACCGTTCCACGAAACAGGAAGTTGTCCTGCAAGACCACTCCAAGATTCCGGCGCAGGTGTGCGAGATCGAGCTCCCGGGCGTCATATCCGTCGATGCGCAGCAAGCCCTGCTGTATCGGATACATTCCCGAAATCAGCCTTGTGAGCGTCGTCTTACCAGAGCCGCTCCGGCCGACGATCCCGAAAATCGAGCCCGGGGCAATGGAGAAGGAGACTTGATCGAGCGCCGGCGCCCCTTCCGATCCATACCGGAACGAGACACTCTCAAATTCGATCTTGCCGACAAACTCGGGGCGCAAGCCGTCGCTCTTGCCGTCACGCTCGGGCTTCTGGTTCATCACCTCACCGAGCATTTTGACTGCGAGAGCGACCTCCTGATATTCGTGCACCATGGTCACGAGCTGGACCAGCGGTCCCGAGACCCGCCCCGCCAACATGTTGAAGGCAACGAGCGCCCCGATCGTCATTTCTCCACTGAAGACGTCGAGCGCGCCCAAGGCGATGATCCCGAGCGTCATCATCTTCTCAAGAAATCCCGTGACCGCCTGGGCGCCCGCCGAGATCTTCTCAACCCCGAACCGCATGGTTACCGACTGCGCACAACGTTCATCCCACACCCTGCACTGCAACGGCTCCATCGCCAACGACTTCACCGTTCGCATGCCATGAACCGTTTCGACGAGGAGTGCCTGCCGCGCGCCTTCGGCTTGATAGAGATCATAGAGCCGCCGCCGAAATGGCCCCATCAGCAGGGCGACCACGGTCGCGCTGACGCCGGTAAAGGCCAACACCACGCATGTCAGCTTGGCGCTGTAGAGCGCCAGCACTGGAAGGAAGACAAACAGCGACAGTGCATCCAGTGTGGTCAGGAACAGCCGGCCCGTGAGGAACTCGCGGACCCGCGCAGCCTGCTGCATATGCTTCACCAGAACGCCGGCCGAAATGTGCTCGAAGAACGTCACGGGCAGCCCGAGAAGGTGCCCAAATGTCTTCGTCGCAACCCTGATATCGACCCTGTTTGTTGCATAGAGCAAAAGGTAACGCCGCAGAAATCCGAATATCGCGTCAAAAGCCAGTGCGACCATCGCGCCGGCCGTGAGTACGTAGAGCGTCGTGAAGCTCTCGTGCACAAGGACCTTGTCTATGACGAGTTGAAAGAAAATTGGAAGCGCCAGGCCGAGCGCGTAGAGAAAGATGGCGGCAATCGCGACATTGCCGAACAGCCGCCATTGCCGCAGAAGTTCGGGGACGAACCAGCGCAGTCCGAACGTCTTCCCTGCATCTGACGACAGACGTTCGCGTTTCAACAGGATGACCTCTCCCGTCCAGCACGCGCAGAAGCGGTCTCTCCCAACGATCAGAGGCTCATTCTTACGGTCGGCAAGTGGATCGAGCGTCGCGACGGTCTCGGCACCGTCCCCCCCCGCTCCGGCGCCAAGAATAACGATCCAGTTCCCATTTGCGAGCCGAGCAATGGCCGGATATGCCTCTCCCAGACGACACAGCGCACCCCAATCGAGGTGCGCGATTTTCACCCGAAGCCCGGCCTCGCGTGCCATGCGCAGCAACAGGTCTGTCGAAAAGAACTTGCCATCAACGGCATAGGTGTGGCGCAGGCGGTCCACGGGCAGGTCGATGCCGTAATGAGCAGCGACTTTGGCAAGGCATTCCAGCGCAGTCCAGGCAGCCGACTGCGGCGTTTCGGAAGAAGTCGCCACCGCCGTCTCCGTGGCAGGGATATCAGCTGAAATTACTTGAGACATTCGGCGACCGTGAGCTGTTCATCACAGAGGGACCGCGCTCGACCGACGCAATGCTGTGCGAAGGCTCCGCCGATGTCCTCGGCTGGCTGCGCCGCACCGCCCCAGCGTCGATCAAGCCCTGCAGAGCGTTCTGCATCACTTCAACCGAGTTCGCGAATGACTCCACCGAGAATATCAGCCTCTGGCAGAAGACCTTCTTGGGCGCGTTATTGGCGTCTCGCTCCGTGGGTGAGAGACTCATCAGATCGATGCGTACAATCGACCCACCGATTGTGATCTCGTCCACTCCATCAGTGTAGATTTCGGCGTGCATCCTATGGCTCCTATGCTGCGAGCTGCGGTCTGAAGATGACGTCGACCGCATAGCTGGTGGAATTGAAGGTATTGGTCGGGAACAGGCCGCCGGTCCCGTAAGCGTACACGCCATTGCCACCGCTGGACGCGGACGACGGAGCTGTCAACGGCCCGTTGGTGACCGAACTGGCAAAGAGATTTGGATCTGCGGAGTAGTTTCCCGCAGTGTGGTAGGAAGCAACATAGGTCGTTCCCGCCGCTATCGTCGCGGGCGCGCTGAAGTTGACCTGCTGCCAGCCGCTCGCTGTCTCGTTGGTGAAGGTAGCAGTGGCCAGTAAGGTGCCCGTGCTGCTCCAGAGATCGGCGACGTGCGTGCCTGTATTGTTCGGTCCTTTGTAGAAGCGCAACCCGACAATGTCGCCTGCGGTGGAAGCTACGAATTTCATGCCAAGTTCCACCGAGTTTGGATCATTGACTGAGACAATGCTCGGCGTTGGATTCGAGCTGAACAAGGTCACGGTGCTGGACGATGACGCCTGGACGGTGACGCCTACCGTTGCGCTGGCTGTACCGCCACGGCCATCCGAGATGGCGTAGTTGAATGAAGCCGATCCGGTATAACCGTTGGCCGGGGCGAACGTCACCGTGTTGTTTTGTGCGTTGAAGCTGGCAGTGCCGTTGACGCCTCCGCTGACGCCCGTAATCGTCAGGATATCGCCGTTCGGATCCGTGTCGTTGGCGAGCAATGCCGTCCCTGCAATGGTAAGTGGAGTGTTTTGGCTGGCATTGAAGCCGCTGTCGTTGTTTGCGACTGGTGGCTGGTTGGCACCACCGCCAGAGCTGTTGAACACGACGTCGACCCAGTAGTTCGTGGCATTGAAGGTGCTGGTCGGAAACAGATTTCCGTTACCATATGTGTAAACGCCATTGCCGCTCGCCGGGGCCGTCAGCGGCCCGTTGCTGTGGGCAGTGGTGAAGTAGTTGGACGTGGTGGTGTAGTGACCGTTGCTATGGAAACTCGATACGTAAGTGGTACCGGCCGTGATCGACACGGGATTGCTGAACGTGACGGTTTGCCAGCCGCTGCTGGTCTCATTAGTGAACGTCGCCGTCGCCAGCAGCGTACCCGTGCTGCTCCACAATGAGCCGGAGTGCGTGCCCGTATCATTGGCACCCTTGTAGTACTTGACCCCAGTAATAGTACCCGTAACGGACGAGGTGAATTTCACCCCAAGGTTGACCTGTGACGTGTCGGAATTCGACAGCACTGACGGCGTATCTGAGCTCGAGAACAAGCTCACGGTTGATGGGGTAGTCGTCACCGCGATATTGAACGTCTCGCTCGCAGCGAGGCTGCCGAGGTCGGTCGCCGTGGTGTTGACACTGACGGTACCCACGTTTGCGGATGCCGGTGTACCGCTGAAGGTGCGGGTCGAGGCATTGAAGCTCAGCCAGGAAGGCAGTCCGGTCGCTGAGTAAGCGAGCGAATCCCCGGAATCGACGTCGGTGAAGATGCCCGCAGGCAGCGTCAGGGAGAACGCCGTGCCGACCGTCGCGGTCTGGTTGGCGGTCTGGATCGCCAGCACCGGCGCGTCGTTGGCGCCATGAATGGTGACGGTTAGCGTGGTCGACGATGTCGCACCGGCGGCATCGCGCATCGTGTAGTTGAAGACGTCCGTCAGCGTGTTGGCTGCAAGGCGCAGGGCCTGTACCGCGGGATCGGCTTCGTTGACGGTATAGCTGAAAGCACCCGAAGCATTCAGCACCAGGCTTCCATGCGCTCCATTCAGCGCCGAGCCGAGCGTGCCTAAAGTCGAGCCGAAGCTGACCGCAGTCACGGTCTTGGTGTCGCCGGCGTCTGGATCGTTGTCGTTGGTGAGCACGTTTCCCGCGGCGGGCGAGCCGCCGGTGCCATTGTTGACACCGCCCTTCTCGGTGGCATCGCCCGTGTCGGCGACCGCAGTCGGCGGCGCGTTCGGAGTGGTCGTCACGGTAATATTGAACGTTTCGCTTGCGGAGAGGCTGCCGAGATCCGTTGCGGTTGCCTTCACACCGAGCGTACCGACATCGGCAGACGTCGGCGTGCCGCTGAAGGTCCGGGTCGACCCGTTGAAGGTTAGCCAGGCAGGAAGCGTCGCGCCGCCGGCGGTGGTGGCGGCGTAGGCGAGTGAATCGCCGGAATCGACGTCGGTGAAGGTGCCGGCCGGCAGTGTCAGCGAAAAGGCCGAGCCCACCGTTGCGGTCTGGTTGCCGGTCTGGATGGCCAGCACCGGGGCGTCATTGGCACCGTGAAGAGTGACGGTTAGCGTGCTCGACGATGTCGCACCGGCGGCGTCGCGCATCGTGTAGTTGAAGACATCGGTCAGCGTAGTGGTCGAAAGCCGCAAAGCCTGCACAGCCGTATCGGTTTCATTGACGGTATACGTGAACGCACCGGCGGCATTAAGGACCAGGGTGCCGTGCGCGCCATTGAGGGCCGCACCGAGTGTACCGGACGTCGAGCCGAAACTAACCGCGATAACCGTCTTGGTATCGCCAGCGTCGGCATCGGTATCGTTGGTCAGCACATTGCCTGTGCCGGGCGAGCCGCCCGTGCCGTTGTTGACACCACCCTTCTCGGTGGCGTCGGCCGTGTCCGCGACGGCGGTCGGCGGCGTGTTGTTGCCATTGCTGGGTACAAACACCACGTCCGCCCAGTAGTTCGAAGAAGAAAACGTATTGGTCGGGAAAATTCCAGCCGTGCTGGTACCACCGTAGGAATAGACCCCATTGCCGCCCGATGTGGCGGAGGAAGGCACCGTCAAATTGCCGCTCGTGAATGCGTTGGCGAAGAAACTATTCGTGGCCACGTAGGCGCCGTTGGTGTGATACGAAGCGATATAAGTTGTATTGGCACCGATTGTGACCGGGGTCGCCAGATTGACCGTTTGCCAGCCGCTTGCCGAGGTATTGGTGAAGGTCGCGCTGGCAAGCTTGGTACCGGTCGAGGTCCAGAGGTCGAGGAGGTCGGAGTTCGTGTCGCTCGGACTGCGATAGAATTTCAGCGCGGTGATTTGTCCGGCCGTGGAGGAGGTAAACTTCACGCCTACTTCAAGCGGCGTGCCATCGTTCAAACTGGTCTGGGCCGGTACGTTGGAAGCAGTGAAGAGGCTTGCCCCGCCTCCCGTGATGTTGACACTGACCGTGGCCGGAGTGGCCTGCATATTGACACTATCATCGATCGCGCGCGCTTCGATGACTCGCGTACCAGAGCCCGAAGCAATCCACGTATAGCTCCAACTCGTCGTGCCGCTCCCTGGGTGCCATGTCGTGCCACCATCAGTCGACACTTCGATGCCGGCCACCCGGCCGCCGACCTCTGAAGCTGTGCCGGTAATCGTGACCGTCTGGCCCTGGCTGACGTTGGTCCCACCTGTCGGAGAGGTGATGACGGCTGTGGGCGCGGTGTGGTCGGTGGACGCTTGGGCGCTCACGAGACCCGCCTGCAACGTTTGCGGCGTCACCCCCATGTCGGCGAGGAGATTCACCATCGATTGCTGCACGGCCGAGCTGACGGGCGCGGTGAGGCCCTTGTACGCAACATATTGGTCTGACAATCCCCACGGCCACATGACCGTGCCGGCACCGAAAACCAGAGCACCACTCTCCGGATCACGGTAGAGCGTGAGGCTGTGCGTGGCCGTCCCAGGACCGGTCGTCGCCCCATTGTCCAACAGCAGCGTATTGACGTTGCGTGTCGTCGACGACATGTCGATCAACCCGGCTGGCCGGGAGCCGTTGTCAAGATCGCTATCCCACTCGTAGCCAAGCAGGCGGGTCAGCGTTCCTCCGTTGCCGCTGGCAATGCTGGTGTTTCGCCAAAAGCGCTGCTGCGACATGCTGGCCGGGACGGTGATGTTGTCGAGCGAACCGATATCGTCCACGGTGAAGATCGTACCGGAGAGAGAGTTTTCCGGAGTGCCAGGTCCATAAACCGGATCACGAAACAGGCCCGCGCCGCCGTTGGCCGTGCCATTCGGGTCGAGTTGCGCGCCGCTCCAGACGTCCTTGTACTCGATGATCGTTCGGTTTGCCGTATGGCTCGCGTCGAAGCTCGTACCAAGCTCGATGTCCCAATAGATTTCGTTGCCGCTCAGGAAAGCGAGGTCAACTCCCGCGTCGCGCGCGGCGGTGACATTGGCGAATTGCGATTGCGACCAATATTCGTCATGGCCAGCGTCCATGTAGGCATTCGTGTTCAGCAGCGATCCTGCATTGGTTGCGCTATCGATGCCGGAAATATAGCTGACGTCGTAGCCGTTCCGCTCCAACCAATAAATTGCGGCGTACTCCTCGCCAAACAGGAAATCCTGCGGCCCGGCTAGGTTAGAGGGGGAATTGATCGCGAGCGGACGATTATAGCTTACAGCATACGCACGATCGCTATTGGTTCCGCCGGGACCTTGATACAGATTATATCCGCCCCATGGGTTGTACGCCTCCCAGGTCATGTCGCTGGTTTGGAACAGAATGTCCGAGACTGTGCCATCGTTGCGAACGATAAACGGAATCATGTTCTGGAAATTGCCAGTGTCCGTCGTCAGCTTCGCAAAATAGACGCCGGAAACAGCGGTGGCGGGAATGGTCCATGAATCTGTTATAGACCAATTTCCGGCATCAACGGTGTTGGTCGGATCATTGAAAATTGGGGCCGGTTGGTTGGCCGCTCCGTTATGGTGCATGCTGGTGGTGAGACGCGCGCCATTGCCGCCGTAGTAGCCGAGACGGTAAATATCGATCGTGTAACCGCTCGAGGCGGTATCGATTTTGAAGGAGACGGTTTGCCCGGCGGTGGTGCTGATCTGTGTGGCGAAGCCTTCGATCTGCGGGTCGCCTTGGTTATCGAAGGAGCCATGGATCGCCCATACGCTCTCGGGCGTACCCGCGTTCTGATTCTCAGTGACGATTTTGTTGTTGGCGTCTGTGAACGTTGTGGTTGCCGTCCGGCTCCCTGAGCTGGCAGTGAGCTTCAAAGTGGCGCCGCTGGCCCGACCATCGGCTGGGACCAGCCACCGCGCCACCACCGTGCCGTTGAGGAGACCGTCCACGTCGCCGCTACCGCCGTCCCTGATCGTGAACGGCGCATAAACATCGGCATTTCCGTCGGTTCCCGGTGCACTCGGCAGGTCCGCGATCTGAAATGTGATCGGCGCGCCAAAGCGCATACCGCTTGCAGTAAACGTTGCAGTACTGCCAGGCGCATAGTCGGCATGATCAGTTGTGACTGAGAGCGGACCAGCTGGGAGAGAATTGACGGCCGACCCGCCATGTACCCCGAGGGACAGTGCGGCCTCGGCGGCGGACGGCAGGAACGAGACCTGCCTGTTGAACGAGACCTGCCTGCTCAACGTCGCGGCCGTGGACAACAAATCCGCCAATTTCGCCTGAGACGCGGGCTGCCCTGTCGTACCCGCAATCACATTGGACAGGTCTTCTGACCCGCCGACGGGCGCCGCGCGCGGTAGGGTCCAAAACCCCTCCCACGCGGGTGGATCGTAGCCGCCGTTGATCGCATTCCAGATTGCTATGCGCGGCGAATCGATATCCAGCCAGCCGCGATCACCTCCTTCATGATTTTCTTCTGAAGAGAGAGGCCTTGCTTTTCGTAATGCGTTTGCCCCTGGCATGGTCAACCTCCGTAAATTCACGCAGAGAACATATTTAATTTATAATATTAGGCCGCATCAATTCAATGCGATATAAATTGATTATCAATTTAAAACGGAACTCGCTTTGGCGGCGGAGATAGGCGTGGAAGCCGCAAAAGTTCGCCCAGGTATTTGCCATACCCGCTCTTCTCCAGCGGCTGGATCAGCGCGAGGACCTGATCGCGATCTATCAGTCCCAGCCTGAAGGCGACCTCCTCAAGGCATGCAACCTTCATGCCTTGGCGCTTTTCAAGCGTTTGTACGAACATTCCTGCATCAATTAGCGATTCGACCGTGCCGGTATCGAGCCAGGCAAACCCCCTCCCCATCCGCTCGACATGGAGAGCGCCAGTTGAAAGGTACCGCATCTGCAGATCGGTGATCTCAAGCTCTCCGCGGGCCGATGGTTCGACGCGGCGGGCCAACCGCACAACGCGATTGTCGAAGAAATACAGACCGGTGACCGCCCAGTTCGAAGCTGGTCGTATGGGCTTCTCCTCGATCGATATCGGGCGGTCCGCCTCATCAAACGCGACCACGCCATATCGTTCTGGGTCGCGCACGTGATAAGCAAAAACCGTTGCGCCTTCTTCACGTCCTGCGGCCCTGGCAAGCAGTTCGCTCAGGCCATCGCCGAAGAAAATATTGTCCCCAAGCACCATCGCCACGCGATCCCTTCCGATGAAATCCGCGCCAACAATGAAGGCGTCCGCGAGACCGGCAGGACGGGTCTGTTCCGCGTAGTTGAGCCGAATGCCCCATTGGTTCCCGTCCCCCAGCAACCGCTCGAACTGACACCGGTCTGACGGCGTGGTAATAATCAGAATCTCGCGGATCCCCGCCAACATCAGCGTCGACAGGGGATAATAGATCATCGGCTTGTCATAGATCGGGAGTAACTGTTTGCTGACCACGCGCGTGATCGGATAGAGGCGCGTTCCGCTGCCGCCAGCCAGCACGATTCCCTTCAGCATCGGCTTCTCCTTCTCCTACCAGCTGGTCAAGACAGGCTTCGAGTGAATGGCGCCAGGACGCCAGCCGAATTCCGAACACGCGTTCGGCCTTGGATGAATCCAGGCGCGAGTTTCGAGGTCGACGCGCAGCGGTCGGAAACTCTTCAGTCGTGATCGCCTCGAGCGCCGGAATCCGCGCTCCACGACGGGAAAGCTCGTCGAAGATTGCCTTCGCAAAGTCGTGCCAACTTGTCTCGCCTTGACCGGCGAGATGAAAGATGCCGGCCGCGGCCCTGCGATCGACCGTTACTGACCGTTCTGCGATCTGAAGGACAGCCTCCGCGAGGTCGTATGCGTAGGTCGGATTTCCGTGTTGGTCCCGGACAACCCTTACGATGAGCTGCGTCTCGCATAACCGCAACATCGTTCGAACGAAATTGCTGCCATAGGGGCTGTAAAGCCACGAGCATCTGATCACGGTCGCGAGCGGATGCGCAGCCAATACAGCAGCTTCGCCGGCAAGCTTCGACGCGCCGTAGACATTTAACGGCGCGGGAATGTCGCTTTCGTCGTACGCATCCGGTTTTGCGCCGTCGAACACATAGTCGGTCGAGAGATGGATGAGTGGAATATTCATCTGCCAAGCGACATTTGCCAGCGTTGCCGCGCCATCGCGGTTGATGCTGAACACTTTCGCCGCTTCACATTCGGCCCGATCGACCGCCGTATAAGCGGCCGTATTGATGATTGCAGACGGCGCGATCGACGCGATGAGCCTGTCGATCCCTTCGCGGTTCTCCAGATCGAGTTCTCGATGCCCGAGAGCCACCGCAGGCAGACCGCGCATTGCCGCGAGACCACGAAGACACTTTGCCAGCTGGCCGTTCCGCCCGGCAATGAGGATGGGTCGATCTGTCATCTTCACCTCAATTGTTGGGCAACGAGGAGACCCAGGCGCGAGCCGTCATAGGCACCGCAGCGAGCACGCTGCCACCATGCACGATTGTTGAGATACCATCCGACCGTTTCGGCCAAGCCCTGTTCGAAGGTTCTCGTCGGCTCCCAGCCAAGTTCGCGACGTGCCTTCGACGCGTCGATTGCATAACGCGCATCATGTCCCGGACGATCCGGCACGAACGTAATGAGAGATCGTCTCGCTCCCGCGCCCGGGGATAACCGATCCACCACGTCACAAATCCGGGTGACCACCTCCAGGTTGGATCGCTGGCCATCTGCGCCGAAATTGTACTTCTCGCCCGGTCTTCCTTCGTACAGAAGTCTTATCAAGCCAGCGGCATGATCATCGACATGAAGCCAGTCGCGAATATTTCTGCCGTCGCCATAGACCGGTAGCGGCTTCCGGTCGAGCGCATTGAGGATCGTCAGCGGGATGAGCTTTTCCGGGAACTGGTACGGCCCGTAATTATTCGAACAATTCGATACGATGACCGGCAGACCGTAGGTTCGAAACCACGCGAGTGCGAGGTGGTCCGAGGCCGCCTTGCTGGCCGAATACGGCGAACTCGGCCTGTAGGGCGTGTCCTCGCGAAACAAGTCCTCCGGCCCCAATGACCCGTAGACTTCGTCTG
This sequence comes from Bradyrhizobium sp. 142, assembly GCF_023074015.1. Classification (NCBI taxonomy): domain Bacteria; kingdom Pseudomonadati; phylum Pseudomonadota; class Alphaproteobacteria; order Hyphomicrobiales; family Nitrobacteraceae; genus Bradyrhizobium; species Bradyrhizobium sp. 142. The sequence continues at coordinate 20,312 of NZ_JADPKQ010000420.1, read as the reverse complement.
TCGATACGTGGATGAAGCGGAACTGCTTCCGCCGCGGAAGCGGCAGACGTTCGTAGTAGGTCCTGGCCGCCTCCAACAGCGTGTAGGTACCAACTATATTGGTGCTGACGAAGGCCTCGGGTCCGGTGATCGAACGGTCGACGTGGCTTTCGGCGGCCAGGTGTATGATCGCATCCGGCTCGTTGTCGGCCAACGCGAGATCCATAGCCTCTCGATCGCAGATGTCGGACTGCAGGAACGCATAAGACTCCAGCCCCTCGATGCTCGCCAGTGAAGTCAGGTCGGCTGCGTATGTCAACTTGTCGATGTTGACCACCGCGGCACCGGTCTGCAGCACCAAACGGCGGCACACAGCAGAACCGATAAAGCCCGCTCCGCCGGTCACCAGGATACGCATTCTACTCATCTCCACTATTCGAAAACGCAAGCAAGCTGGTTGAGCGCAGGAAGAATCTGGTCCTTTGGCGATATCTGAGCCTCTGACGGTGTGACGGGCCATTTGATCGCTAATGCGGGATCAGCCCAATAGACGCCGCCGTCATGGCTCGGGGCGTAGACCTGATCGACCTTGTACAAGACGACGGTCTTGGGCTGCAGCGTACAGAAACCATGCGCGAATCCCTTCGGAATGAACACCTGCTCACCGCTTTCGCTATCCAACTGGATGGCGATGTGCTTGCCGAAGTTGGGCGATGAACGCCGGAGATCAACGGCAATATCTAGAATGGCCCCGTTCAACACCCGTATGAGCTTGGCCTGGGTGAAAGGCGGTCGCTGGAAATGCAAGCCGCGCACCGTGCCGATCCGATCTGAGCTGGACTGATTATCCTGAACGAAGTCATGGAGAATTCCCTTCTCCGCAAAAGCCGATCGCTGGAACGTCTCACAGAAGTAGCCGCGGGCGTCGGAAAACCGATCTGGGCGAATTACTTTGACATCAGGGATCGCCAAAGATCGCAGTTCCAGCATGGCTACCTCCTGCCCGCCCTCAATTCGGATCGGGCTTCGATGCGGTGGACCATAATCCCCGAATCCCCGACGGAATTAATTTTATCCCCGACGGAATTAATTTTCCGCCCCCTCGATCCACTTCCAAACGCACACATTATTTTCATTTTCGACGGAAATGCCGACCAGGCCCTAAATTACCGCAATATCTTCTATTTTTCTCACGCGAGCTCAAAAGCCGCACCCTCACTGTTATCTCTCACCCTCGCTTAAATTAATATGTTTATTTAATTTGGCAAGCGGATTTTTATAAGGTATATAATTTCTCGCCGCCCCGGGCCGCTTTAAATGTTGGTCTGCGGGCGCGTGCCCGCAACGTGACCCACCGTCGGACAGGTACGTGATGCTTCAGAACAATCTTCAACACACGGATAAACTGCGGCTGCCGGTGAACCTGGCACAACTCGCTCAGGCAGACGGCGGAGGGATCCGCGACGTCATCAATTTCGCAATCGGGCTTCTACGACGCCAATATCTCGTAATCCTTGTCACTGCTGCACTCGCCACTGCGGCCAGCATGCTCTATCTGCGGTTGGTGTCTCCAACCTATACCGGGCAGGTTCAGATCCTGTTGGCCAATCCAAGGCCCCAATTTGTCCAGCAGCAATCACTCCTCGCCGAGCCGGCCTTCGATCTCAATCAAATCGAGACCCAGCTTCAACTACTGAGATCAAAGGCCACTGCGGTTGCGGTCATCGATCAGTTGAAACTGGCGGACGATCCGGACTTCAATGGGTCAGGGGTGTCTCTACAGTCGCTCTGGCAGCGAATTCGGTCGTGGGTCTCGACTGGATCGAAGGAAGATGCGTCATCCGATACGCATGGCGAACCATCGGACACTCTCGTAGACGCATTTCTCAATCGGCTTTCAGCAGGGCGTGTCGGGTTCAGCAACGTCATCGAGATCAATTTCAATTCGAGCAACGCAGCCCGAGCCGCGGAGATCGTCAACGCCGTAGCCAACACCTATGTTGCGGACCAGCTCAATGGAAAATTCGATGCCAATCGCAGGGCAACAACCTGGCTGCAGGAGAGGCTGCGCGATCTCGGCGACCAAGCCCTCGCTGCACAACGTGCCGTTGACGTCTACAAGACGCAGAACAATATCGTTTCGTTGGACGGAAAGCCCATCGACGAACAGCAGATCACAGAATTCAACAATCGATTGGCTGCCGCACGCGCCCAGACCTCTGAGGCCACGGCCAAGTTGGCTCGCTATGAAGCACTCCTTGCCTCCGATCCGACAAAGCCGTCCTCGATGGGCACTCTGGATGGTATCGGAGTCGATGCGACAAACAGTCAGATCATCAACGGGCTGCGTCAGCAGTATCTAGAACTCATGAGACGTGAGGCCGAGTTGACGGCCAGGGTTGGTCGCGACCACCTGGCAGTCGTCAATGTCCGGAACCGCGTGCGGGAATTTCGCGTCTCCATTTTCGACGAAGTCAGGAGACTTGCCGAAGTCAGCCGAAGCGAATTCGAATTCGCCAAACAGCGCCAGCAAGAGATCGAAAAGCAACTGTCCAAGGCCGTTTCGCAGTCCCGTTCAGTCAATTCAGCCGAGCTGACCATCAAGGAGTTGGAAAGCCGGGCAAAGGGCTTGCGTAGCTTGTACGAGACCTTCCTGCAGCGTTACATGGGCTCCGCGCAGCAGGAGACATTTCCCGTCTCGGAAACGCGGGTACTTTTCCCCGCTTCACCGCCGCGGAGCAAGAGCAAGCCAAAGACCAGCCTGGTGCTGGCGTTCGGCATCTTCGGCGGTCTCGCGCTGGGCGTCGGCTTGGCGCTCCTCAGAGACATCATGGACCGCGTCTTTCGTACCTCTTCACAGGTGGAAACTGTGCTGGAATTGCCTTGCCTGTCTTTGGTCCCATTGTTACCGGCCCGCAAATCCGCGAAGCTACCAGTTCGCTCCCAGCCAACCGATGATGATGTTCAACAACGGATAGTTCCGTCTCCAACGGCAATTCATCGGACCGTGGTCGGGATGCCGCTATCTCGATATACCGAGGCCATTCGTTCTATCAAGCTAGCCATTGACCACGATCCGGCGAAAATCTCCACTCAGGTCATCGGCATTACCTCGGCTCTGCCGAATGAGGGGAAGACTACGATTGCGGCCTCGCTCGCGCAATTGATCGGGCACACCGGCAAGAAAGCTATCATCGTCGATTGCGACCTCAGGAATCCCTCACTTTCTGCGATCTTTGCGCCCAAGGCTGTCAACGGAATCATCGAAGTTGCAAACGGCAGCCGATCCCTGGCGGACACAATTTGGCGAGATTCCACGACCAACCTTGCATTTCTACCCGCCGTGCGGCGGGGACCCCTGCTTCACACCAGCGAAATTCTGTGCGCCAACGCGATAAGCAAGCTGTTCGACCGTTTGCGAGCTGACTATGACTACGTCATCGTCGACCTTCCTCCCCTGACCCCGTTGGTTGATGTCCGAGTCACTTCATCTCTAATAGACGGCTATATTCTAATCGTTGAGTGGGGCCGCACCAAAATAGATGTCGTTCAGCACGCACTGCACACGGCACCCAACATTCATGAATCGCTGATTGGGGCAGTTCTCAGCAAAACGGATACCAAGGCAATGGCTCGATATGACGGTCATCGAAGTTACTACTATCATGACAGCCACTACATCCGTTATGGCCTTTCCGGCTCTTGAGGCTGTCTCGTAGCGGCCTCCCCGTTCTCCGGCTAGCGGATCAGCGGATTGGCCGCACCACAGGATGGTGTTTACATGATTATCCGGCTTGTCATGTTAGCCGAGTTTGTGGCGATCACCGCGGCGCTCGCAATGCCGGAAAGCCTGCAAAGCTTGGGATTGGCATCATTCATACTAGCAACAGCCGCGCTAGTTGTAGCGCTCTTTCCATCATCCGCCTTCCTCGGGCTCGCCAAGCGGCTCCGGCCTGGTCTCGTCGTTGTGCTCGCGGCTCCGGCCCTCTGGATGGCGTTACAGGCGGTGCCGATGCCTATGCACACGCTCGGCAATCCCATCTGGGCAACTGCTTCGGCGGCCTTAAGCGAGCACCTCGCCGAAATAATCACAGTCGATATTGGGGCGACTATGCGCTCGCTCGCGCAGTACTGCGCTGTACTCGCCGCGGCCCTCGTCACTGCGGTCATCACGCTTGACCGATATCGCGCAGCGCAAGTTCTGCATATTCTACTGTCGATAGCCATGATTGCCACGGCCATGTGGTTCGGCAAGGAAACTGCCGGTGTCGCCGGGCCCGATGGCTCAACCGTCGCAGTGCTCGGCGTCTTGCTCTCCTGCGCGACGGCAATACGCGCGGCCGATCAAATAGCGCGGCACAGTCGGCCAGGAACAATTGCGCCAGCTCCGCTCCTTGCTCTGTCCGCCGCGACCATCGCAATGATTGTCTGCTTGGCCGCGCTGCTCATTCGGACCAACTCCACCGCCGTCGTTGCCGCCCTCCTCGGATCAGGAATCTTGCTCTCGGTGTTCGCTATTCGCAGGTGGTTCTTGGGCTTGTGGGGTACCGCTGGCGTTTTCGCAACCGCCGCAATATTTTTTATTGCCAGCGCAACGGTCATTCCGTTTAGGACGAACACCGATGTGACGATCGCCTTGTCAACGAGCAGTCAGATCGCGACAGAACGGATGCTACAGGACGTCAGGCCCGCGGGATCCGGTGCGGGTGCTTCGACGGTCCTTTTGCCGCTTTATCGGGACATTGGAATCGGCGCCCCGCGAGAAAGGCCAACGGCTGCCGCCGCAATGGTTATAGACATGGGCTGGGCGTTCCTTTGCGGCCTTGTAGTTCTAGCGATGCTCGGCGCTTGTATTCTGATCAGGCGTTCTCTGTCACGAGCTTACGACTACGTGTATCCAGCCTTGGGCGCCGGCGCTTCGATTGCACTGACGATACTGGCCTTTGCCGACCATGGAATTCTGGGTTTGGGCGCATCGCTTTTGGTCGCTGCGCTTTTTGGGCTGGCGTTCGGTCAAAGCGTCTCCGGTGCGGGCCGTGAGGCCATATCCTGGGAATCGAAGGAGGCTTCGGACTGGATGGCCGGTCCAACTCCGGCGTCTCGTCCAAGGCTCGCGCCAGCGTTTGTCACCCTTTGGCCGCGCGTTGCCCTGACGGTGCTTGGAATAGCGCTGATCATACAGACGATATGGATAGTCCTCACTGGGTGGTGGTATCTCGGAGGTCAGTCTTCTTTATCGGCAGCTGTTTCGGCCGCAGCAGCATGGCCAAACGAAATTTCGAAACCAGTTTCGGCTGCGGCAACGCATGAAGAATTTTGGATCCGAGGGGAATCACGATCCCGTGGAGATCCGGCTCTCGCCGCGGACGAGCAAAAAACGGAACTTCCGGCAGCGTCGAATGCGTTTGCCCGCGCGCTGCGCTCGTCGCCGCTCCGCGGCGACATTTGGCTCATGCTCGCGGCGGCGTCGAAACAGAATTCGATCCAGACGGCAGCCACGCTCAAGATGTCGTACTATACTGCGCCGAACGATCTGGATCTGCTTCCGTTAAGGCTATCCGTCGCGCTCGCTACAGATGCTGTGGTACGCGAGCTTGAATTTCGGGACTTGATCAAGCGGGACGTCAGCCTCGTCGTTACGCGTCGGCCTGCTATCAGACCAGCGCTTGTGGCCGCATACCGGTCAGCCTCAGCCGAGGGGAAGATCTATCTCGAGAACCTAATTTCGGAGCTGGATCCGACCTACCTCGACAACATGCGCGCGCGGAATTCCCGACAGGGATCTCGATAGGATACTCCGAGCAGTGCGACATATTTAAATGTCTGAAACCGGCATTTTTCTCTTGATAGATCAGATCAATTAATAATATATTAAATATTAACTCGCGGGTGTCCCGGCAATGAATTTCGTGAACCGACATTTCCCCGATCGGGAGGTTACGGATCGTGTCAGTCCCGGGCCGATAGTATCCCGCCAGCACAAATGGCCTCTTCGTTACGACTCGATCGAATACGTGGCGCTCTGTGCGGATATTGCGACTATTGTTTTTGCGAGCGTCGTTTCGACGTGGCTGTGCCAAGCTCAGAATGGGTGGGCTGCAGGCGACTTAAGCAACGCACTTGGCTTGGCGCTAGTCAGCGCAGCATGTCTCGTTTGCCTCTTGAAGACCCACGGCCTTTATCGGCCAGCTGAGCTTCTCGTCCTCCGAAGTCAGATGCGCGCCGTCTGGATGGCCTGGACGTCATCGTTGCTGTTAGTTTGGGCCGTATACGGCTTTGCCATCCGCCCGGATCCTTTCCAGCAAGCAGTCCCGCTCTTCGCTGTCCTGGGCCTAGGCTTGCTTATGGCCGAGCGGTGGGGAGTCAGGGCGCTTCTCGGAAGGGGCCTGAGCGGCAGAAAATTCGCCAGCACAAATATTGTTCTGGTCAGCGACCAGCCGCCATCGAAAAACGCCGGACTGTCTGAGACGCTGGCGATGCATGGTTATTGTGTCCGGGGCCGGTTCAGCTTGCCTCTAGTCGGCTTCGGTCCTGCCTGTCGAAGGCGGCTCACTGCTCGCGTGATTGACTACGTTCGCAGTTCCGAGCTCGACCAGGTGGTGGTGGAAGCGAACCCGGAGCGATGGCCCGAACTTCGGGCCTTCGTTGCCGACTTGCGGGTCTTGCCGTTACCGGTCGTGTTCGTGCCGGTCGGTACGACATCCGAACTGCTTCGACATCCTACGCGAAGTCTTGGAAGTGCCGTTTGTGTTGAACTCCAGCGTGGTCCTCTTACGCCGCTGGACTGTGCGACCAAGCGAATGATTGATCTTGTCGGCGCGGCGCTCGCCTTGACGATATTTGCCCCGTTGCTTGTGCTGGCCGCGCTTGCGATCAAGCTGGATTCTCCCGGCCCCATATTCTTTCGGCAACAGCGCTGTGGCTTTAATGGCCGGATCTTCCTGATCCGCAAATTCCGGACGATGCATGTGCTCGAGGACGGGCCTGCGATCCTTCAGGCCCATCGCATCGACCGTCGCGTCACCCGCGTCGGCAAATGGCTGCGTCGGACAAGCTTCGATGAACTGCCACAGCTGTTAAATGTTCTCGACGGCAGCATGTCGCTGGTGGGTCCGCGTCCTCATGCCTTGGCTCACGACGGAGAATTTGACAAGCTCGTACGGAACTACGCCCTTCGCCGCAGGGTCAGGCCAGGATTGACCGGATGGGCCCAAGTCCATGGTTGCCGCGGTCCGACCCCCACAGCTGTCACAGTCGAAACACGCGTACAATACGATCTCTGGTACATCGACAACTGGAGCCTTCGGCTTGATCTCGTAATCCTGCTGCGAACTCCCATCGAAGTGCTGCGGGGACGCAACGCCTATTAGGCGCACTACAGCGCTGCGCCGACCATTTGACCTCAACCATCCCGTCGATCAGTGCAGACTAGGTCACGCGCGCTGACGAAGCTTCGGACTTGCATCCCCTATGCGAAACTCCTCAATCCTCCGGCCAGACTTCACGGCAGCAACCAACCACCGCGGACGCTTGCCACGCCCCGACCAAGTCTCTGACGTCTGTGGGTTCCGGTATTTCGGCAGCACCCGCGGATATTTGCGTCTCGCTTTGGCGGTCGCAGACACGCCTGGCCCGCTTGAGTCCGCCAAAGCAGCCATCCCGCCCCCGAGAACCGCCAGGCGCTTCTCCAGTTCGTGCTTTTCTGCCTTAATCCGATCCGATAAGATCCCACTAATTTCCTCATGAAGCGACCAGAGATCGTCAAGGGACATTGATTCTAATTCGAGTTTCTTCGCTGACATGCTCGCATCCTGTAGTTGCGCCAAGCTTAGTATTGCCCCGGATTGACATTAATCAAGACGGTGATTGCGATTTACCCAAGAAAATGTATGGAACCGAACTTAAATTCGCCTTCCAGATAACTGCGTCGCGACAGTCAATCAAGCCAAAAAAAATGGGCTATCCGCTAATTTAATTGCCGGACAGTGTAAATTCACACGGGCAAGCCATGGAACCATTCAAGCGATACCCGACGTGACGGGACGGGACCACATAAAGCGGCCGCACGGGCAATCTGCAACGCAGTACTATTGATGAATAGGTTGGCGCGCAGGCTGTCCTTCGTTCTCGTTGTTGCGCGCCTTCGCATATGCGTTCCCCCCGGGCGCGAATAAAACTCAATATCCCCCAGCATCCCAGCGCTGGTCGCCTGAGCTCGATTTTGCCTTCAGACCGTGCAGCCGCGAGAAGGATGGTCCGATTGCATCTTGAAGACCCCCAACCAGGAACTCGATTGAGATCTCCTCTTTCTTTGCTCTGCAGCAAGTCATTGATCTGCCTATCCCCATTTAATAAAATAACTCTCGCAATAATTATTAAATAATATATTATTTATTTGTTTGTCACGCCAATTTGAAGCACTGACTTTGCCCATCGTTGATTCGCTACTCGGGAACAATGCTCAAAGCTGAGGATGACAGATGGATCAGACGTTAGTGGAACGGTGACGAGAATGCTGCGTCGGCAAGATCTCGAAGCCATGGACTTTGAGGAACTTTGGCTCCTTCACGAAGAGCTGACAAAGATACTTGCCGAAAAGATCACAATCGAGAAGCGGGAACTCGAGAAACGTCTTGCGCAACTCAACCCGCCGGATCAATTCGGTCAAGCTGAAAGCGGCGCGGCCAAGGCGGGAACGGGCCAGCCGCCGCGCCGCAAATACCCGAAGGTCGTGCCGAAATATTTCAATCCACTCCACCCGACAGAGACTTGGTCGGGACGTGGTAAACAGCCGCGCTGGCTAGTTGCCGCGCTCCAATCGGGGCACACGCTCGAAGAGTTCAGGATTCGCGAGAACGGCGAATCGTCCGATCGGAATGCTGGTGGTCAAGGGCATTAGCTCTGCGCAACTGCAGAAATGTCGATTGCCTGAGAATGTTTGGTCTTACGTTCCGAAAAGAACTCTGCCGACCTTAAGCACATTGCGGAACGCAGCTGATTGAAAAGCCGTTCCGTCAACAAATCTGCCGCCCAATCCCCGGGAAGGCGCTCCTGCGATGGTTGCTGGCTTTAGACCTTTCCCGCACGAACCGCCATGGTCTCCCTCAACAGAAACTGCAAGGTCGCCGCTCGTGGCACAGACCACAATCCACGCCGGCGCGCGCTAGAGGAGCCAATGGTCCCTTCCCTGCGGTAATTTCTGAGGTCCAGAATCGTCATCGCGAGGAAGGGCACACGAGTAGCCGGATAGCGTGCTTGCATTGCTTGTCGCATGAACTGCAGACGCGGAATCACTCGGGAGCGCAGCGAGCGCGGGATCTCGACCCCAAGTAGCTCGGCGAGAGCGAATAACTGGGTTTCGACCGCGTTCTTCATCAGTCCGCCCGAGACGAAAGAAGTAAGCTCGTTCCAATCGATGCCCCCGAGGGAACTGTTCAGATCCCGCAAGTCAAGAAGATGTCGCAGATCGAGGTTGCCGAGCCAATAACCAAAGTCTTGAAACTGATCGTGGATGATCAACATAAGCGCTCGATGGGTGGGCGTGGGGACATACGCGCTCCCCCGCCCCAGCTGCACAGGGATGCAATGGTTCAGAGCACGTCCCGGGCCACTGTAGAAGTACGCCGGGTCTGGAGCGACCCCCTGCAGGTCGATGTTTCCGACATCCCGGGACCGATTCAGCTCGACATACCATCTGTGGATTTCGGGAGGGGACCGCCTATGAATCTGATACCCCATGTCGCGCAGAGCGGTGACTGCTCTTTCAGCTTCGTCCGGCATAACCATGATATCCAGATCACACATCAGCCGAACTCCTCGCCGCTCGACAGGCGAGGTGGCTAGCGTTGCCGCACCCTTGAGCAACACCGGCGTAATTCCCCGGCCGTTCATCGCAATGACGGCCTCTTCCAATTGACCGGCCAACCGCTCGTTGCGCAGCACGTTTCGGCGATAGATCTGGCGGATATACGTGCAGACGTCCTCCGGCAACACCGATGCAAATTGATCGACGAAATCAATGAGCGCAGGCGTCGTTAACGTCTGGTTTGCGAGCCCGATTACGGAGGTCCACTCCACTTCGACGGGCGGCAAGCCCCGCAAGCAATTGCAAAGGCTCGTCAGTGCCGCACTATGTCTTGCCATTGCACAAATCCATCAGCAGCCGCCGAGCCTTCGCCGATTCGGAATAGGTAAGTTGAAACGATCGCGCGCCCGCGACAATCCGCTTCAGAGCGAAAAAGCCGGCCTGCGACAGCTTTCCGTCCGCGGCAAATGCGCCCTCAACGAGCCGCCTGATCGAATCAAGCTGATCCAGCGAGGTCAGTTGGACTGGGCCGCTTGCAACCCGGTTCAGAAAGATGATCCAGCTGGCGGAAAGGCATCCATTGTGCGCATCCGCAATCGGCAAATACCGCACCTCGGCGCCATCGGACCGGCTGTGCGTCACGCCGTTCCAATCGCCATACAGTCGCGACAGCAACTCCCACGATCCCTCCTTGAGGGTGAGAGCAAATGGGATGCCGCAGATCGTTCCGTCGGCCCCAATCAGCGCAACATCATCGCCGGCATACTGAAATCCAGCGTTCACCAGTTCTAGCGCAAGAGTCGACTTGCCGGCTCCCGGTTGGCCGCACAGCAGCAAGCCCATGCCGCACTTCGCAAGAGAAGCGGCGTGGAGCGCGAAAGCCCACTGATTGCTTCGGATAAGTCGCTCGGTGATGTGAGCTTTGATTGTAGGTGCCAAAGCTGCGGCTTCACATCTATGGATGCTCGCGTCATTCCCGCGGAAGAATACCTGATCGTCCAGCACCATTGTCTCGATCGCAATATCCTCCTCCCCGCCGCCGTCGTCCGGAACACAAAATAGCGAAATCAACTGTTGCAAGAGGTCCCAATTTGCAGCCCGGATACTGATCCTGCGCTGACCAAGAACCGTTGAGAAGGCGCAATTGGCCGACATTCGCCAGTCGAGCTCAAGCAACCCTCGATCGATCCAGATGTTCATCGCCTGCCACGTGAACTCGCGCGCTGCGCGCTCGCCAATGCCTAGCTGGCCGAGCTCCTGATGGACGTCTTCCAAAGAGGCGCCCTGCGCCAACTTGCACCAGATGAATGCCCCCACCTGGTCCAGCTCATAGATCTTCTGCCTTGTCTCGCTGAAAAGCACTGATCGACCGTCCAGCAGCGCGAAGACTGCACCCGCGGCGGGTCTCAACACCATCTCTGCCGATGTTTTTTCCAGCATGGCCATGCCCAATATCAATGTTATCTGTCTCGCCACTGTGTCGACGCGGTGGCGACAACATCCTGCGATGTACTATCCGGCGCGTTCAAACGAGCTGCAGTTGCCAAGGAAATTGAGCTTCATCGCCGTACTGCAGCGATGCAAGTCCACATCCGGCGCGGGTGCACATCACCTGACTGCGCTTCGCTTCGAAATGACCATTCGGCCCAGTTACGCCGCCAGCTGACCACCCTCGCTCACCCCAGATGGAGAAATATTCAACACTTGTTCTCCGAGAAAACTCGCCCCCGCGGTCAACCGGTGAGAGTCCAGCAAATAGCGGTAAACCTCGCGATCAGCACTCCGCTCTCTTAGAACGCGCTCCCTCTCGCTGATGCTCGCTAGTTTCTCGCGCATTTGGGCCAACTGCTGCGCAGCCGAGGTGGAGTTGTGCTTCTTCTGGACTGATTCTCGCATCGTCTCCTCCGACCGAAAAAAATTAACGAAAACAGCTTACGTCATTGACAGTAATTAACAACGAGATTTATATCTGCTCTATATAATCAAAATTTATTTCATGTTTGAACCGAATGCAATCATTCAAATACAAAGAAGTGCGCCCCTGCGTCGAAACGACAGCGAACGGGGAACGGCGTCGTAGAACCCGCCGCGACGGTCTTGGCCTCTTCAGTGGTACTACCACCTGCGTGCAGGACAGCACAAAAATAAAATTTGCCTAGAGTCGCAAACCAGACCGACAGCGCAGGACTTAATTTGCAGATTAAATTCCAACTAAGAATATTTCGTTGACGAGAGTGGAGTGAAGCCGGTGATCGAATTAGCCAATTTGCCCATCACGGGCGGCATGATCGTCTTCGTCGCGAGCGGCACAGCACGCACAAAACCCCCACCCGCTCAGATTGTGCCCGTTTTCAGTGCCGTCCCAGAAGCTTTCGAGGGCGGCCGCATAATCAACACCCCGCGCTGCCTAGCCAAAGACCGGCGGCATCCAAGGAATCGCTCAAGCAGCGATCCGGCCGGTTGGAAACGCCGTCACGAGCAAGCCGCCCTTGCTCGAACAAGCGCTCCCAGTGTGCGATGCCCCCCAAGTAACCCACACTGAGATGATGACGCACTCCAGCCGGCCGGTTCTCTTCTATTAAACAACGAATAATTTCCTAGGGAGGCTCACGTGGGTATGATCATGGTCAAATGTCCGCAAACTGGTCGCGTGATTCCTACTGGTATTAGGTCCGACCGTGAGACTTTCCTGCGGACCGTTGTGTTTTATGGCAATACTCATTGCCCGGTCTGTCGCGCCAACCACAACTGGTTCGCTCGCGAGGCCTGGGTCGAGGAGCCGGTCGTAAGGCCCAGGGAGATATTCGGTGATGCGCCGCTGTGCTGATGCGTAGCGGGCCTCGGTACAAGCGCGGAGTCGAACTGATTGGCTTTACACTAATTCGGGCGGACCGCTTCATTTGGCACCACGCCGGCGGAGCTAATCTGAAGCGGCATTGCCGCCGCACCGGCTCAGAACTGGGCTTCGTAGGGACTAGATGCGCTCAATCATGTCGCAGCACTCATCCAGATTCTTCTTTTGAGGCAGGTATTTCTGTCACGGCTTGCCGGAAGGATGCTCCGGAGGGATGCGAAATATTCTGGCCTATCGTCGTAAAGCGAACTGACGGCCCCATGAACCGTGCGTCAAGCGTCGCACCGGCAGGTCGTCACAAACTCAAGCTTCCGGTTGCTGATCCCGCAAAGACCTGTTTGGGGGTGTTGTAGTGAGTAGTGGGGGTTGCAGCCGCCTGGCTGTTCTGCATCAAACGACGATGGAACTGGTGAGCCTGCTTGCTCAATTGCAGACGCTTCGTGAGCAAGTGCGAAGGGCGGAAGGCCGAAGTCTTGGAGAAAGAGGGAGATTAGGGTCGGCGTCGCGGATGCGAAGGCCCCGATATGGCACGAGTTGCCGCACACGGGTCCAATGATAGCGGCGTTGAAGTCCCCGATCACTCTTTGACACAGCTCCAAGCCGCTCGATTGCTTCCCAATCGGGCGCCCGCGCTCAGCAGAGGTTCGAGGCAGGCCGATGCGAGTGAAGCCCCGTGATTGGAAAAGGCTGCATTTGGATCCACCATTGCATCTGTTTCCGGCTCTGACCGAGATCACCCACGAGCGGCATGCTGCTGAGTCCCCGCACCTGAGTTGGGATTTAAGCCCTGACTATTTTATTACCTGTCTATTTAGTTTTATGAAGCAGCGCTTCATCTGAAGGGCGATTCGAAAGCAAAGCGAAAGTCCTTCGCTACAAATCGCATCGGTAATGCGCCATGGAAGGCGAATTTAGTTCTTCGATATAATTATAATTAATCCGACGCAAAACGGAAAATAAGGTGGGGAAAAACTAATGGGAGGAGTGGATGGAGATCGTACGCCGCTTGCGCGCGATGGCGTCGCTGTGCCGACAGACTTCTGCGCATCATCCGGATCGAAGCTGGAAGCTTCTCGCCGAAGCTGAGTTCTGGGAGCACTTGGCTAATGACGTCCTTCGCAAGCATTTCGAACAATGCACGGCTGGCTCCTCGCTCCCACCAATCGGAGATGATCCGAATACCGCGGAATCGAGCGCGCGCATCACCGCGTGAATGCTCTCGCCTATCTCTATACGCCCCGCTCGGCCGTCTGCCGGGCGTCAGCCCTCTTCAAGGCGTCTTATAGAGAACCAAGCCCTGCCGGCGTCTTCCGGCTGAAACACACTAACGCAGAATGACAGGTCGTTCCCCGATCGTTGCTGCTCGTCACACGCGCCTTAGCATCAGCAATTTCAAACGGCAGTCCGTCCCTGGACAGGAAGGTTGTTGTACTGGTCAACCGACAGTGCCAAAGGGTTCAAGTACTGGGGCCTTTCGGCATGGCCCGGCCGCGTTCCGGCCGAGAATTGAACAGACGGTCCCGTCGTTGCCAGTCCCAACCAGACAGCACGCTCATTTCGAATGAGCGGCCCGGCGCCATGGAGACCTGAGCAGGTCGATGCCGGAGCGCGCTCGCTGCCCGGCTCGGCTGCTCAAACTACGGAGTTCCGTTTTTCAGGTCGGGAATCCGCTTGTGCGAAACCGTCGTTCGCCGCTGGATCTGCGCTTCGGCGTCCAGCACTTTTTCCCCAGCTCGTGCGGCGCGCGGCCGGCTCACCCGGTCCGAAAGGCTGGAGCCCCTCCCAAATGCTCCACCGATATTTCCGCCGGCTTCCGCTGCCGGTCTTTTTCGGTTGGATGACGGTCCAACGATCATCTGCTCCTCGTTGCTCGTGCCAGTGCCAATAGCTCCGATCGGCAGTCCATTTTGAGCGTGGCCAACGCCGGCATTTCTTCTGGCCTGCGCCGCCGCCCGCGACTTTGACGTGGCGGGTTGAACGTTCGGATTGTTCTTTCGGATGTTGCTGTTCAGGTTTGTACCAGTGCCGGTGTCTTGCGTCCCCATTCCTGGAGGCGCCGACGGACCAGGGTTGGCGCTGCTTGCATTCGTGCCCATGCCCGACGGCGCTGACCCGCCAGTGTTGGCGCTGCTCGTACCCGTCCCACTTCCCGCTCCCGCGGAGCCCGCTATTGCACCGCCTCCTTGGACCAGGACCAGCATAGATACGCTCGTGATAATCGCAGCGATGAGCGATGGGATTCGTTGGAGCATTGGACCATCTCCTTCTCAAGGGAAAGTGGCCAGTCGCATCGGTCGACGGCTAGATTAATAATATAAATCATTGAATAACATGATAATAGAGTTTAATTTTGTTTCTCGATAATCGCGATTAGAAAAACGGAGTGGCGCACTAATGTCGTGGGTTGGGCCACAAGCGCCGATGCAGGTAGGGTCGGGCTTTGGATCGCCCGTTCGCCGCGGAGACGTATGGTTTGCTCCGGATTGCGTTCGTAGCTGTGCGCGCACGTGCGCAACAATGTCGGTGTGGGTTGCACCGACTATCCTGACGGTAATGTCGGTGTTGACGATACCCGTTCTCGCGCAGCAGCCAAACCGGCCGGCGATCGACACCCATGCCGTTACGACGCACTTGCGCGGCGCGACTGGCTCGGGGGAGCGGCGCCCGGCGCAGCTGAAACAATCCGCCGACACGAAAATCCTCAAGCTCGCACAAGCCACAATCAGCAATACCGAGCGGTCGCGGCAAGCGCTCGCCCCGGAACAGGAGAGGATACAGGCCCTTGCTGTTGACCTTCGAACATGCCGACGGGAGCAGGATACCGTGCTGGGGCTGTTGCAGCATGCACGCGAGCAATGGACCAGCATTGCGGAGGCCGCCGAGAATGAAACCGAGAAGCTGCAGAAATCTCTCCGGGAGGAGCGCTCGCACACGCAGCGTCTGGAACGGGAACTTGCCACGGCGCGCAACGATCTCGAATTGCAGGCGCGGCTAAGCCGCGAAATCGGCACCGACGGTCGCGATCTCAAACACCCGGCACAGAGTGATCCGAGAGAACTGCAACAAGCTGCCGAGCGGGAGCGAGATCGGGCAAACAGGCTGGAGCGAGATCTGACAGCCGCCCACCATGACCTGGAGACCCAGTCGGCAGAGCTAACCAGACAAGCCGCAGCGATCAGTGCGAAAGAGGCAGCGGAGAAAGCATTGGCCGACGTACAGGCGAGCCTCAGACAGGAGCACGATCGTGCCAAACAGCTGGAGGAGACGCTCGCGACGACGCGAATCGAGCTCGACAACCGATCACGGCAGATCGCGAAGGCAACCGAAGAAACGGCGCAGACCAAGCGAACGGCGGAGAATGCCTCGGCCAAACTGAAGCTCGCATTAAAGGAAGAGCACGAAAAAGCCGATGCGCTGGCGCAAGAGCTCTCGTTGGCGCGTTCCAAACTCTTCGCGTATGAAGCGCAAGCCGCAGCAAACGATGATCGAGCCGAACAGTTGAAAAAGCAGCTCGGGCGAGAACGCCATCAATCTAGCGGAGATGAGCAAGAACTTGCCGCAGCACGCCCGAATGTCGGACCGTGGCTACCCGCGGCGGTGTCGGGTGAAGGTGGAGCCGGCAATTCGCCGACAAGGGAACTGCTCCGGACACTGCTGCTGCGTTCGCCGCAGCCGCCGCCCGAGCAATCCCCGCGAGAGCTCGTGGTCATACCAGCTGAGCCGAAGGCGCAATCTCCGGTTCTCGGGAACGAACACGCAGCCGAGCTCGTGCGGTTGATCGCTCGCGCAACCGGATTGCTTCGGCAAGGCGACATTGGCGCGGCACGAGTTGTCCTAGAGCGTGCTGTCGAATTAGGGAGTGCGCCGGCAAGTTTCGCACTCGCCGAAACGTATGATCCGAGAGTGCTTACCAAATGGGGCGCTAACGGAACGCGCAGCGACGCGTCCAAGGCGCGAGAGCTTTACGCCAGAGCAGCAGCCGGAGGATTCAAGGAGGCGGAGGAGCGGTTCGACGCACTTGGTCATTAGCAGCATCGGTGCAGACAAATAGTCGTGCGCTGTCTCGACTTGTCAGATCGAACATAAACTTACGTATTGAAGTGAAGAGCGCAACGGACAAAACAGAATGGACGTTCCCAGGGGAGCTGGATCGATGAAGCAGCTGGTTGGAATACGCCCTTGGCTTCTCCTCACGGTGATAGCCCCTTCGCTTCTGATCATGGGCTCTTGCCTAGCAACGGCCCAGCAGACTCAGCGGGCTCGTGCGGAGCATGCAAGGCCGGAAATTGCGGCCATGAACGATTGGACTGTTGGAATTGCCGGAGGTCTGCTGGAAGGAGCTCCCATTCGGCTTGCCGCGGAAATGGCGCGAGTGGCCGATGATGGAAAGGACCTCCATGTGCTGCCCATCGTGACCCGCGGCGCAACCGAAAACGTCAATTCGCTGCTGTATTTGCGTGGCATTGATGCAGCAATCATCAATTCCGACGCACTTGACGAGTACAAGAGCCAAGTGCCGGACATCCAGCGACGGATCACCTATGTGCTCAACCTGTTTCCGTCTGAACTGCACATATTCGTCAGGCCAGAAATTCAGAGCTTGACTGATCTGGTCGGAAAGAAGGTCAATTTCAACACCCAAGGTACCGCCGCAGCTTATTCGGGCCCGCTGATTTTCAGCCGGCTGGGGATCGAGGTCGACAAGACGTTCATCCCCCATCAGGTTGCGATGGAACAAATGCGCAGGGGTGAGCTGGCCGCCGTCGTTTTCATAACATCAAAGCCGGTGGATGCATTCGTGCGTGGTCGTTGGGATGCCGGCTTCAAGTTCTTGCCGGTCCCCTACGAGCGCAAGTTCGAAGATTACTATCTGCCATCTTTGCTGGACGCAGCTGATTACCCGAACCTGATCAGGCAGGGGGAACGCGTGACAACTATTGCCGTTCCAACCGTGCTGGTCGCTTTCAATTGGCCGATCAAATCCAATCGCTTTCACCGTGTGGCGCGCTTTGTTGACCGCCTGTTCTCGCGGATCGACAAGCTGCAGGAGCCCGGTTTCGATCCGAAATGGAAGTCGATCAACTTGGCGGCGACGGTCCCTGGCCTGACGCGCTTCCCCGCGGCGCAGGCCTGGCTCGATCGTCTGCCGCGTTCGAGCCAGGCGGCGCAATGACGGTCACCCTGATCGCTCTCGTCGTGACGCTCGCGATCGCAAACGACCTCGCTCGGGCCCAAGGCGCCGAAGACCCTATGGCGCCGGTTCGCGTCTCTGATCGGCCCGCGCATGGAGCCGGGGCGTGGATCGTTAGCGAAACCACATCGCCAGTTGACTATTCATCGATCATCAAGGCTACGCTACCATCTCAAGGTGGCAGTTCCGACGCAGCAATGAGCCTGTCGATACGCTGTCGCGGCGGCCTGACTGAAGTGTTGCTTGAGGGAGCCGGCTTGTCGGGCCGCGGCGAGGACTATGCCCTTTCCCTGCGCATCAATGATGATCCACCTTTTCAGGTCTCGACAATCACGTCGGCGCGCGGTGTCGCGCTTGAAAGCGATGTCGTTCGCCTGTTGCAATCAATCCCCGACCATAGCGAACTTTCTGTGCATGTGTCACGCCGGACGGGGACCGGCGCCGGTGCAGTGTTCGCTCTCGATGGTATCGAGAGCGTGCGTGCAAAATTGGCGGCAACATGCAAATGGCCACGCGCCATCGCGAAGCCCAACAATTGATCATGAACCTCAGCTTGCTCGGAGAAACATCATAATGAGTAAATTTCCGCAGATTATCATAGCCATGATCGCGACAATCATCTCGCTCCTGGTCGGGCTGTCTAGTTCCGTGGCACAGGAGGCTCGCCTACTCCCGGCACAGACAAGCTCGCCTGCTGCCGCAACACATAGCACGGCAAGGACGCACGCGAATTCATCGGCGAGGGGCGCGACGCAAAAACAATCTGAGCTGGCGCGCGTCGCGCCACCGTCTGCTGCCAAGAAAGAGCACCGCTTAATCCTTCAGGTCAACACAAGCGACTCTGCGTCAATGAATCTTGCATTGAACAATGCGCTCAACGTCACGCAATACTACAAGGAGGTTGGTGAAGCGGTGAAAGTTGAGGTGATTACCTTCGGCCCCGGCCTGCATATGCTCCGCGATGATACGTCGCCGGTGAAAGCGCGAATCGAGGAAATGGCTCTGAGCACGCCGGAAGTATCATTCAAAGCCTGTGGAAACACGCAAGAGAAAATGCAAAAGGCCGAAAACAAGGACATTCCCATTGTTCCCCAAGCCCAGGTGGTGAGGTCGGGCGTCGTTAGGGTGATGCAGCTGCAGGAGCAGGGATGGACCTACGTCAAGCCATGAAATGGCAACCGGACAATGCCTATTGAGCGGCAAGGCGCCGGCCTGCGGTCGCGATGCCCCAATTATCCGCGTGGGTCGCCGCATCCGATGCAATCGAACGGGCCTCGATCGGGGACCGGTTCTATCGCGCGCTATTCACCGGGCAGCACAAGACCGACCGCTAAGGTTCATTATCCCGTAGCGGTATACGGTATCGGAGGCAATTCGGACACAGGACGGCGCGAACTGTGACTCACGGTGCTTCAATTTACGTCAGTTCTGATGACCTCTTTTTCGAAGGCAAGCGATTAAATTCCACTGGATTTTGTTTCGCCAAAACGCCAGATTTCTTAACTCAAAGCGCGAGTCGATTTTATTTTGGGGGAGGTTAAATGCCAAAACCTGCCGTTTCCCGTGATGCCTTTCGTGGGTTGATCGCTTTTTATGCAGCGAAGGCCCATCACGACCACAAGCACGATGGCGAATATTGTGTGTTGAAGCTGTTTGGATCCGCTCAAGACATTCCTGATCGGCTGCTACAGCAGTGCTCGGACGAGGCTGAGCTACTCGGCTCGGAAACCATCGCCAGCACACTGGAGCCGCGCACCCGCGAGATCGCGAATGGTTGTGCACGCTATGACCACGCCAGCGACTTTCTCCACGTGCTGTTGAGAGACCTAGAGCTAAAAGAACACTGAAGGACTCTCGCTGCGTCAGGCTCCGCGAGGTCTTGCAGACCTAAATGATATTGCCTTTTGCCTCCGCGCTCTAAATACACCAGACTGCTATTCCAATGCCGGTTAGCCGGCCAATTTTGTCGACATAGTGCTCGCATGCCAAGGTCGATTTACCAGCCACTGCATGAAAGGCTGCGAACGGAGAACGGTCAAAGTCTCCGCCTGACCTTTTCAGAAATTGAATCGATCTTGGGGAAGCCTCTGCCGAAATCAGCTTACACCTTCACTGCGTGGTGGAGCACACTGAAGAGAGCAGGTCCTCAAGCGAGAGCGTGGATGTCCGCTGGTTATCGTGTCCGGGTCTCAATGAAGCACCGCATCGTCGAATTCTATCGTTCTGACGTGGACACCAATGATCGTCATGGAAAGCCTTGGCTGCATTGAAGCCTCCCATGATGGCGGGCCGATGTTCGGGGCAGATAGCGAGAACAAACCGGCGCAGAATCTGGAGGGTTCTGTGAGGTCGCGGGGCAGGCTTAAGCCGCGCGCGCTGTCGTATGTAGCGCGACAATCTGGATGGGAAGCCAGCGACAATCAGGATGGCCATTTTGGCGGTCGCGGCGGGAGGATGATTGTCGCGGCCCGACGATAACGCAA
>NZ_JADPKQ010000470.1:0-806 GCF_023074015.1 Bradyrhizobium sp. 142 | reverse complement strand
GGCTGATCCACAACCCGCATCGGCACACACTTCCAGTCCGAGCCGTCGAGCAGCACGGAGAGCTGAGCATGAGATAGCGGCATGACGCCTTCCTTGATCGGCGGCCAGGTGAACTGCCCCTCGATTCTCTTGTAGTAAAGGACAAGCCCGCTTCCGTCCCAGGTCAGGATCTTCACGCGATCTCGGCGCTTGGAGCGGAAGATATAAAGTCCGCCGTCGAACGGATCGGCTCCAAACGCCTCGCTCACCAGCATCGCCAGCGAGTCCATGCCGCGACGAAAATCGACCGGCTGCGTCGCGATCCAGATCGACAACCCGGGTCGCAGCCCGATCATTGGCCAACCGTCCCGACTGCCGCCAGCACCTCGCACAGCGCCCGCCGGTCGACCGTCCCCCTGACACGGATGCGGACCGCGCCGACCTCGATCTCGATTGCCACCTGCTCTTCGCTCGACCGCAATTTACCCCCGCAGCTGGTGATCGCAACCGGCACAAAGCCAGGTGGCACCTCTCTCCATACCCACGCTCCGCGACCTTCGCCCGCGTTGTCTGACGACGCCACAGAAACAACAGGCTTGGGCTGATGTCGTGTCGCCGCGCCACCGCGGACACGCTTGCACCTGGCGCAAAACTCTCCGCGACAATCGCTGTCTTCGCATCGGCCGACCAGCGCCGTCGCCGGCCGGTCCCGGTGATGATCTCGACACGCTGCAGCGTGTCAGCAGAATCCTTGAGGATAGGCGCATGCCTATCCGTATCGCTATCCTTACGACTATCCTTAGACATGGTGGGAGACCTCGTCATGA
>NZ_JADPKQ010000483.1:0-46184 GCF_023074015.1 Bradyrhizobium sp. 142 | reverse complement strand
TGGCGACAAGATCGCGGAAAAATACGCTTGTTGAACTATCGGTTGCGATACCAGTCCGCACGATGATTCCCGCGCGCCCACCCGCTCTTGTCAGTTGGGGAAATAGTTCCGCAAATAATGCGTATGCGTTCACGTCGCCGGCGCCACTCAGCGGGAAACTCGCACGCGCGTTTCGACATTACGATGACAGTGCACAAGGCATCCCATCAAGCGGAAGCGGCGAACCCTCGGCAGCGCATTTCCCCGAATCCAGTCCGCCTTCGCCCGGCGGTCCTCGGCTTGACAGCCTTCGTTCCCTTCGCTGGGAGTTCGCGGCACGCGCTTGCCCAGCCGGAGTTCGCGAAGCGGGCTTTTTTAAAGTCCGCATAATTCGGACAACCGGAGCTTCTCCGATGAACCCTCCTCTGTCCTTTTCGCGCTCAGAATCTGCCTGGAGAAAACCGTGTTGGGTTTGCGAACCAAAACCAGCGGACTATGAAATCGAGTTACTCCTGGCCCTGCATGAACAATCGAGCACGTCGCCCCGCTGACTGAAATTGGGACCTTCCGCCCTCACCAGCAACGCCCTGATGTCGCTCTCGCTGGCCTCCTGAACGGCCTGCTTGAGGTCGCTTGAGAAGGCCGAAGCGATGAGATTCTTCGGCGGATTGGCAAGCACGATGTGACCAACGGCTTCCCACTGTTCGAACTTGATAACGGGCATTTCAACCTCCCTATTTTGCGTTTGTGCATCTTGAAAGTAGAGTCTCGCCTCTAACCAGTTTCGCGCGCCAGCGACGCAACCGTTTCGTTCGGTCGCAGTTGCCAGTACACGACAAGGAGAGACAGCCCACCTAGCGCCGCCAGCGTTCCGCCGACGGTCGAGAGAGCCGAGCCCAGTGCGCCCTGAAAGAAACTTTCGGCGACGATGGCCACCAGCGTCGGAGCGATCGCTGTCCCCGTGATGCCGACCCAGGCAAAATGAACGGCCGTGATCTTGCCGATCGCCGGTCCCGGCGACAGGTGCACGATCGTCGATGTTCCGATGGTGAAAAGGCTTGCTGCCAGAAGATTGAAGACGGCAAGCAGCATCCAGACCGAAACAATCGACCCTGCTGCCGGGACAAAGACCGCTGGCAGGAAGATCAGCCCGGAAACGACAACGCCAAGAGCCGGGATCGCCGATAATCCCCATCTTCGATAGACCGTATCGACGAGAAATCCGGCGATGAACTGGCTGGCAGTGCTGAGGAACAAGACGATGAGACCGTAGGTCAGGCCGATCTCGCCAGCAGGAATCTTCCATACCCGCCCGAGAAAGGCCGGTATCCAGGACGAGTACCCCACCGACAGCATAATCGTCGCGGCGTTCGCCAGAAACAGCGGAGCGAATAGGAGCCACCGATCGCGAACGACTTCGAGGGCATCCCTCAGTGCGAAGGGGCTATCCGTGGTTGCGGACCGCCGCGTCGGCTCCCTGAACGAATAGACGAGTAAGGCGACCGGCAGTGCGATCGCGCCGCATGCGATCAGGACGAGCTGCCATGAGCGGACCGCAATCCCTAGCAAGGGAAGAATGTAGCTCCCGCTCTCGCCGACGAAGTGCAAAATGGCACCACCGCCGAGCAACGCAAGCCCGCCACCGATGCTCGCCCCCATGGCCCAGATCGCGACGGCACGCCCGCGAAAGCGCGGATGGAATGCGTCCGTGACGAGGGACATGCTCGAAGGCCCGCAGGTGGCTTCGCCCGCGCCGACACCACAGCGGCCGAGAAACAGGCCCGCGTAGGTCGAGACGGAGCCGCAAAACATCGTCGATAACCCCCACACGGCGACCCCCATAGCCAAGATGCGCCGGCGCCGAAAACGATCGACCAGCACGCCGACGAACCAGCCTCCGACGGAGTAGGTGATGATGAAAGCCGCACCAATGAGGAAACTCATCAGTGTGTCGGATATTTGCAGGTCGCGCTTGATCGGCTGCACCAGCAGTGGCAGCGCCGCGCGATCGATGAACGCAACCGCGTTCACGAGGCAGAGCACGCCCACCAACCACCAGTCCCCGAGGCTGGGCCGCTCGACGTCCTGTTCGGCTTCCATCCGTTTTTTCTCCCTGACGCGACCGCGCCCGTTGCCCTTCACGCTCACGCGGCGATGCTGCGAACGACTGCGTTGAATTTCGACGGAGCTTCGAGCTTGAGCATGTGGCCGCAATCCTCGAACGAATGCGATGTCGCCCACGGCGCCTTCGCGAGAAGCCGCTCGGCGTGATCCCGATAGGGCGCGACCTGGTCAAGGCTGCCGGAGAGGATGGCAATCGGATGCTTGACCGCCGGGATAACGTCAGGCGTATGGACCGTGAACAGCGACCGAATTGCTTGGCGCCAGCCATCGGTCGTCATGTTGTCGCGCAAGCGCTCGACATATTGCCTGACTAGGGTTGGCGTGTGTGGCGTGAGCAGCCTGCTTGCGATCGCTTCGCGCGACACCGGGATGTCGACGTCCGCCGTCCGAAGCCATGTATTCAGTTCGGAATCGCGGGCTTCACCCGTTAGGAGGCCCCTAGCGACGTTGGGCGCGGAAAGAACAAGACTGCCGATCGGCTCGGGATAACGTCGCGCGAAGGCCAGCGCGACGACGCTTCCCCAGGAACTGCCGACCAGCGCGGCCAGCCGTCGCACCTCGAGCGCGCGCAGCAAGCTTTCCAGCGCGTCTGAATAGTCGTCGATACCGGCGTCTTGACCCGGGATAGGCGAACTGCCGCTGAAGCCGGGCGCGTTCCAGGCAATGACGCGAAACTCTCGCGACAGCCCTGCGAGCTGGGCGCGGTATCCCGCCGAGCTTGAGCCGAGCCCGTGAAGCATCAGCACCGTCGGATTGTTCGGATCTCCGGCCGCGCGATATTCCATCCGGCCCCGGTGCCCGGAGAAGACCGATGACGCGACGTCAACGTGGGCAAGCCCTGGCAAATCCTGCGTGAGCAGATCGGCATCGAACGCGGACAATTCAGCCATCGCTCAAGCTCCGGCCGCGAGCGCGACTCGCCCCGCTGGCTGGACAGACTTCTCCGCCTCGTAACCGAGCCGATGAGAGAGGTCCTGTGCCGTCTCGCGCAAGGCAGTTGCGAATTCTCCGTCGAGATCGGCGCGAAACCGGCTCGCCTCGCCCACTGCTGTCAGCGCCAGCACCGCGCGGCCGTCCGCATCGAGCACGGGCGCGCTGAGGGCGTTGATCAACGTCTGGCTGCGATAGAACGTCTCCAGCCCTTTTCTGGCCAACCCTTGCCGACGTACCTCCGCAAGGCGTTCGCTCAAATCGTCCGCTTCGACCGCGGCGTCCTGGCCAGACCAAGCCGTCTGCGCGATGGCTTCGGGGGCAAGGTGTGCGGCGAAGGCCAGCCCCGTTGCGCTCGATGTGACCGGGAGGATCAAGCCTACGGGAAGCGCCTCGCTCACCGGAGCCGACGCCGGCTCCCAATGGGTGATCGTGGGACCGTGGGCGCCCCAGACCGCAAGCGCCATTGTCTCGTCGAACCGTCGGACGAGGCGTTCGATCGTACGCGTGCCGAGCCGCGACGCGGTGAGCTGAGCCTGCTTGTGATTGGGCGACAATGCGGCATCGGTCAGATCATGGGTATCGGTCAGCAAATATCGGCCGTTGCCGAAGACGAGAGGTTTCCGTTCGGCTTGATCGATCGCAAGCACCTCGCCGACGTAAATCGTATGGTCACCGCCCGGCACCCGGGACACCACCCGACACTGCAGCCGGGCACTGCAATCGCGGAGCAGCGGCACACCGCCGACGCCGAGATCGATATCGATGCCGGCGAACTTCGCAGGCGACGATTTCGCAAACCGCTTGGACAGCTCGATCTGGTCTTCAGCCAGGATATTCACGGCAAAGCGCCCGGCCTCAAAGAACGCCGGATGGCTGTGACTCTTCACCGCCTGGCTCCAGAGAACCAGCGGCGGATCGAGCGACACCGAGCTGAACGAATTGGCGGTGACGCCGAGGAACTGACCCGCCTCGTCGATCGTGGTGACCACAGTCACCCCCGTGACGAAGTTGCCGAGCACGCGCCGCAAGTCGCGGCTGTCGATCCGGGGAGTATCGGGCATATCTATCTCCTTAGCGTTCATCCGTCCCGTAAGCGTTCATGCGGCGAGCGCTTCGGCCGCTTCGACCGCCGGCATGACATGGTCGGCGAAGCGGCGGATCGAGGCCGCTGCCTCCGCGTGCGGCATGGTTCCGAACATGAAGCTTCCGATCACGTAATTCAGTCCGCCAAACGCGACCTGCTCGGACAGAACTTGCGTCACCGTTCGGGCCGAGCCAGCGATCGCATGGCCGGTTTCGACGAGTTGATCGAATGAGGGGGGCAGCTTCGCATTCACGGGCTGCGTGCCGTGCTTGCGCCAGAGCTTGATGAAATTATCGTAGAACGACGGCCAGGCCTTTCGGCCCAGCTCATGAGCTTCGCGGTCGCTCTCGCCGACAATGATGTAGCGGTTGACACCGATCAGCGGCGTGCTGCCGTTGAGGCCCGCAGCAGCCATCTCCTCACGATAGCGATCCGAAATCGCACGCACACGCGAGACCTGGCCGCCGCAGACCACGTTCACACCGTTGCGTGCCGGCCAGACTACAGAGTCGGGCGAGCCGACTGCGTACCACATCGGCGGACGCGGCCGCTGCAGCGGCTTCATTTCCACCGCATAGTCATTCAGGCTCCAGAACTCGCCCGACGTGGTGACGGAATCCTGCGTGAAGCAGCGCTGGATCGTATCGAAGCCCTCCGCATACATCTTCGCAGCCTTCGTGGAGTCGATCCCGAGCGCGTCGAGCTCGTGCGGCGAGGCGCCGCGCCCAATCCCGAACTCGAAGCGGCCGCCGCTCAGGTGATCGAGCATGCAGATCTCTTCGTACAGGCGCGCGGGATTGTAGGTCGGCAAAAGATAGACCAGCGGACATAGCCGCAACTTCTCGGTTCGTTGGGACAGAGCGGCCATCCACACGCTGGGCGACGGCGTCGTGCTCAGAGACGTGCTGTGGTGCTCGCTCATGTGGAAGCAGTGGAAGCCGAGACGATCGTAGAGCTCGGCGAGACGGAGCCGGTTCTCATACTGCTCCGCCAGCGGCAGGCCGGAACGGTCGTTCTGGTCGAAGACGCCGAATTTCATGATGAATCTCCTCGTTGGATTGGGTTGCTCAGGCTGTGGGTCCGGGCCGGATGTGAAGCTGAAACAGATTGCCTTCGGGGTCGGCGAAGGTGGCGACGCTGCCATGCGCGCCCATGTCGCGGCTCGCGAGATGCCGGCCCCCGAGCCGCTCGATCCGTGCTGCAACGGGCGCAAGGTCGGTCGCATCGAACACGATTACGCTGCCGTGCGCGTCATTGGCCGCCTCGGCTGCCGAGCTCAGCGCAAACGCAACCGGCCCGGCCTTGAACTGGCACCAGCTGTCACGATCCCGAAACGCCAGCGGCAACTCCAGCGCAGCGGCGTAGAAAGCCTGCATCCGATCCATGTCATTGGCGACGGTGTAGACGCTGCGGATGGCACCAAGGGGCATCTGCTTTTCTCCCTGTCACATAATTCAAGATAGTTGAATAAGTGTTCCATTGTTGTATTCTGCTTCACGCCGTCTTTTATGTCAATCTCGATTCGGTGAAGCAGTCGTAGGAAGCAGATGCTGGAGAAGAAGCCGCGCCGAGGCATTCAATCGGTCGAAATTGCCTTTCGGATTCTAAGTGTTATGCAGACCAGCCAGCAGGCGCTGGCCTTGAAGGACATCGCGCCGCTGGCGGGTCTGACGACGAGTGCTGCAAATAACTATCTCGTGAGCCTCGTTAGAATCGGCCTTGCCGCCGCGGACGAGAAGCCGGGCCACTATCGTCTTGGGCCCGCCGCGCTCTCGCTCGGCGTCAGCGCCATTCAGCAGATCGACGGCTTCGAGATCGTGCGCCGCGAGGTCACCAATCTGCGCGACGTGACGCGGCGAAGTGCGGCCGTCACAACATGGACCGATGACGGCCCGCTCAGCCTGTTCAAGCAGGACGGCGATCAACGCGGCGCGTTCGAATTTCGCACCGGACTGATCCCGATGCTGGGCTCGGCGGCAGGAAAGATCTATGCCGCGCGGCTGCCGCCGAACATGACGTCACACCTGATGGAGCAGGAGTGGAGCGCGGTGTTCGGCGGCAAGCCCGAGCCGAGCAAGTTCAGGGACGATGCCGTACGTGAGCTAAAACGGAAGGGCTACACGACCATCACGCGGTCTGACCTCGATGGTTATGTCTCCATCGCGGCGCCGATCGTGGACTGGAATGGCGATGTCCGCTTCACGCTCAGTCTCGCGGGCACTCGCGCCTCCATGAAGATCGAGCCCACGAGCGACCAGGTGAAGGCGCTGCTCAACAGTGCGTCCCGTGCAACGCTGGCACTTGGCGGCAAGGCCGAAGGCCGCGGCTAACCTAGTCCACTCGCCTCCAGTGGCTCCAGCAGTCGTTAAGCCGGACAGGTCCTTCCGGCTAGGCCTGGATGATCTCGTCGTCGATGCCGTAGCCGGCAACGGTCCGCGGAGCATCTCGCCGCGGATGGTGCCGCCCCTGTGAGTAGTAGACGCTCTGGTTGGGGGTCTCTGCCGTCAGCGATTTGAGCCGCCGAACGTTCGTGTTGTTTGAGTCTAGTGAAAGTTCCGTGGAGCTAGATCGCGAGCTTCTTCATGCAAAAGCCTAAAACACAACGACAGTCCGAGTAGATAGTCCTGCCGAGGAGCAAGGCCGGCGCAACAGACTATTTCTTCAACAGCGGACATACGCTCTCTTCCGGCGAGATGAATGCGTCCTTTCCCGGTATCACCTGAACCAGTTTTTCGTAATCCCAAGCGCCCTTCGACTCCTTCGGACTCTTGGCTTGCACCAGATACATGTCGTGAATGAGCTGACCGTCCTCCCTCAGAGTTGCGTTGCGCGCAAAGAAGTCGTTGATCGGCATCGATTTCATTTGCGCTATGACTTTGGGGCCCTCGTCAGTTCCCGACTTGTCGATGGCCTTCAGATAGTTCGTCACCGCCGAGTAAAGCCCCGCCTGGACCATGGTCGGCCGGCGGCCCGTCTTTTTCATAAATCTCTGGGCGAATGCGCGTGTGTCGTCGTCCAGGTCCCAGTAAAAGCCTGTTGTGACCAATAACCCTTGGGCTGCTTGCAGGCCTATCGCGTGAATGTCGCTGGTTTGCATCAGAAATGCTGCGAGGCGCTGTTTGCCTCTAGTCAATCCGAATTCCTGCGCTTGGCGGATCGAGTTTGCCAGGTCGCCACCGGTGTTCGCGAACGCGACGACGTCAGCATTTGAGCTTTGCGCCTGCAGGATATAGGAAGAAAAATCCATGCTGTTCAGTGGATGGCGAACGTCGCCGACAACCTTTCCGCCGAGCTTCTCCACCGTTCTGGCCGCATCGTTGCGCAATGCCTGGCCAAATGCGTAATCAACAGTGACAAAATACCAGCTCTTCGCGCCCTCCTTAAGGAGCGCGCGCGCTGTGCCATTGGCCAGAGCGTAGGTGTTGTAAACCCATTGCACGGAATTGGGCGAACACGCCTTGCCGGTCAAATCGGAAGAGCCGGCCGACGCAATCAAAATGGCTTTGTTCTTTTGCTTCGCCAACTCCAGCACGGCAAACGCAACGGCCGAATTGGCGAAGTCGACGACGACATCGACGTTCTCGTTTTCGAACCAGCGGCGCGCGATCGTGGCTCCCACGTCGGCCTTGTTCTGGTGATCTGCATCGATCATCATGATGGGCTTCCCGGCAACCTTCCCGCCATAGTCGGCTATGGCCATCCGGACTGCCTCGACAGATCCAGGCCCGGTCGCATCAGCATAAACGCCTGATTGGTCAGTAAGGACTCCGATCTTGATTGTGTCGTCGGAGATCTGAGCGTCAGCGGATGATGCGATCAACAGCATTGCGCCCACAATCGCGATCCGTTTCAAAATTTCGGTCAAGGCTTCCTCCCTATATGGATCTAACTTGGGCACGTAGATCGAAGATCCCGGCGTCCGGCCGGCGATCTCCTCCTTCGAGGTTGAGCGTGACGTCGGTCTGATGAGACCGCGTCACTTCTCCCAGCCTTTCGCACAAACGCGACTAGGGGCGTTCTTGTCCCGCAGACGGCAACCAGTCATAGCAATTGCGTCGGCAAGCGCTGCCCGGCTCGATCTGGTGCCAGGATCGCGCCGATCACGGTGAAGGCCCCAGCAACCACGACGATCCCCACGACGCCATAGACATGCGGTGGACCACCGGCAGCCGCCAGAATGGATGATGCAGCGAGCGGGCCAAGGCCCGAAATCGCTCCGGCGCCGATCTGGTAGGCAAGCGAGACGCCGGTATATCGGGTGCGCGTGTCGAACATCTCAGCGAGAAATGCTCCCATCGGCCCGTAGATCATCGAATGACCGATCTCGAGAACGATAAGTGAGATCAGGACGAACTGCAGATCGGCGGCGTTGAGCGAGCGGAACAGCATGTACATTGCCGGCACGACGATGACGCTTCCGACGATCGCCAACATGCGACGACCGATTTTGTCGGAAAGCCAGCCAAAGAACACCGTCAATCCCATCGCGATCACGCCGTTCGCGAACTGAAAGAGCAAGATCGTGGTCATTGGAAGGTGAAGCATCGCTGCGTAGGAGGTTGCGAAGGCACCATAAATCTGGAAGGACGCCGCCCCCAGTGCGATACAGATCGCGATGAGTGTTGGCTTCATCTGATGACGCAGCAGATCGGCGATTGGCAATCGCTCGCTTCGTGTGGCTTTCGCCTCCCGTTCCGCCTTGGCGAAGATCGGCGTCTCGGCAACGCCGAGCCGAACCCAAAGACCGATCACGACCAGCGCGCCGGAGGCGAGGAAAGGCATGCGCCAGGCCCATTCCTGCACGTCTGGCGGCAGGCGCGTAATGCCAGCAAAGATCAGCGTGCCGATCGAGATTCCCAGCCAGATCCCGAAATTGGTCAAGCTGCCCCAGAAGCCCCGTCGCTCCTGATCCATGTGCTCGACCAGCATCAGCAAACCGCCTCCCCACTCCGCGCCAGCGCCCAACCCTTGCGCAAGACGGGCCAGGATGAGAAGGATCGGCGCCAAGGGTCCGATCTGGGCGTAACCCGGGAGCAGTCCGACCACGAAGGTGCCGGTCCCCATCGTGATCATGCTTGCGACGAGTATCTTCTTGCGTCCGTATCGATCGCCGAAGTGCCCGCCAATAATGCCACCAATCGGCCGCACCAAAAAACCACTGGCGAGCGTTCCGAAGGAAGCGATCACGCCGATCGTGGGACTTGCGTTGGCGAAGAACAAGTGCGCGAAATAGAGGCCGGCAGCCAGACCGTAGATGTAGACGTCGAAGAACTCGATCGTGGTGCCGAGCAAAGTCGAGGTGATCAGACGGCGACGAGCTTCCGGTGACAGCTTGTCTGAAATCGCATGAGCCTGCAGGGGCCGGGACGATGCTCCAACAACTCTGCTAGGCGCATCGATCAGATTTGCAGCCGTTTCCATGTGGTCCTCTCTCCCAAGATCGCAATTGTTGGCCTAAGTGCGCGCCGCCCAAGGCAGCAGACCGCCAGCCCGCCAGCACTCGACTTCAAAGGTTGTGTCGAGCCGGCAGCGCGCGTCCAGGAGCCGGCACCCGCCCTCATCGTCCACGACGCGAACAGTCAGGACCGCTCCCGGCTCAAGTTCGGATGAGGGCATTTCGATGGTGATTGTTTCGTGTCCCTGCAACGATGGTCTTGGCGGCACGAGCCATTGCAGCGGCAACACACCGACCAGCGCGAGATTGGTCCGGTGGATGCGTTCGAAGCCTTCGGCAAGAACTGCCCGGATGCCGAGCGCCCGCGTACCCTTGGCTGCCCAGTCGCGTGCTGACCCGATGCCATAGGCTTTCCCGGCGACAACCACGAGGGGCACCTGCTCCGCTATGTATCGCTCTGCAGCATCGAACACGGTCAGCATTTCGCCGCTCGGATGGTGGCGTGTCCATGCCCCATGCCGACCTGCGGCGAGCACGTTTTCCACACTGGCGTTAGCGAAAGTCCCGCGCCGCATGACCTCGGCGTTGCCGCGACGGGCGCCATAAGTATTGAACGCATCGGGCGCGATGCCGAGTTTCTGCAAATATCGTCCCGCCGGGTCGTCAGGCGCGATGCGGCCAACGGGGGAGATATGGTCGGTCGTGACATGATCGCCGAGCACGAGCAAAGGGCGAGCGGAGGGAAGCACTGTTTTGCCCGGCGCATCGGCGTCGAGCCGCGGCAGGGTCAGATAGGAACTAGCTCTGGGCCAGTGGAATAGCGATGAGCTGTCAGCCGGCAACCCTTCCCAGGCGGAATTCGCAGCGGCATATTCATCGCCGTGGGCCGTCAAACCGGCATGACGCACCGCATCGGCAACTTCGTCCGCATCTGGCCAGAGATCGGCAAGAAATACTGGCCCTTCCGGCGTATGAGCGATCGGTTCGCGCGTCAGGTCAAGCCGTATGCTGCCAGCCAGTGCGAAGGCCACGACCAGAGGGGGCGAAGCCAGATAGCTTGCCTTGACCAACGGATGGATTCGCCCAGCGAAATTGCGGTTACCGGACAGGACAGCCACGACATTCTTGTCGCCGACTGCGGCGGAGACCGCTGGAGCCAAATCACCGGAATTGCCAACGCAGGTCATGCAACCATAGCCGGCAAGCCAAAATCCGACCTCTTGAAGCGGCTTCAGCAGATCCAGCTTCTCAAGATAGGCTGTGACGGCGCGAGAACCGGGCGACAGCGACGTCTTGATGCGCTGGGAGACGCACAGGCCACGGGCGCCCGCGTTGCGCGCCAAAAGTCCCGCGGTGATCATCGCCGCGGGGTTTGCCGTGTTGGTGCAGCTCGTGATTGCCGCGATGACAATGTCGCCATCCTGCAGCTCGGAACATGCGCCGCGCCGGGACGCCGGCACGCTCTTTGGAACATCCGCAAGCTCAAGGACTTCATGTGGGAGGCGCGGGCCGGCGACAACTAAGCGCATGCGTGAGAGATCGCAGCTGATCACGCGTCCGAAAGCACGGGGCACTTCATCGGGATCGGCCCAGAGACCTAGACGGCGCGCATGCGTTTCCGTTCGCGCCGCGTCCACCTGGCGTCCTGTCTGGCGAAGATAGGCCAGCGTCTGCCGATCGACCGGAAACAGCGATGCCGTCGCGCCGTATTCCGGGGTCATATTCGCAATCGTCGCGCGATCGGGCACGGAGAGGTGCTCGATGCCTGCGCCGAAGAACTCAAGAAATTGCCCAACAACTCCCTCCCGCCGCAGCAGCTCCGCAAGCTGCAGCGCGATGTCCGTTGCCAGCAATCCCGATGGCGGTGATCCCTGGAGGTACACGCCGGTGATGGTAGGCGCCGTCATCGAAACCGGAAGGCCAAGCAGCGCGGCCGCCGCTTCGAGGCCGCCAACACCCCAACCGAGCACGCCGAGGCCGTTAATCATCGGCGTGTGGCTATCGGTCCCGATGACTGTGTCAGGCAAGATCCACTCACCTCATCGACGACTACCTGCCCAAAGCGCTCGAGATTGACCTGATGGACGATCCCATTGCCGGGCGGGACGACGCTCAGGCGGCGAAAGGCTTTTTCTGCCCAGCGAAGAAACCCAAATCGTTCGGCGTTCTCCGCGTGCTCTTCTGCCAGATTGCGTTCGGCCGCACCCGGCCCCGTATGCGTCGTGCGAATCGAATGATCGATCACAAGGGCCGCTGGACAGGCGAGCTCAATCGCAGCCGGGTCGCGACCCGCGGCGGCCGCGGCTTCACGGAGCGCGGCAATGTCGAGCAGCGCTGGAAGCCCGGCATAGTCCTGCATCACGACGCGATACGGCCGGAAGCTCAGTTCGCCCTGTCCAGCAAGCAGGTTTTCGAGCGCGATTGCTCCGCCATCGTGGCGAAGCAGGTTCTCCGCGAAGAGGAGCTGCGTGCGAGGCGCAGTTGCCAAGGCTGGATAGTAACGAGCCACCGATTCGAGATCGACGACGCATCGCTCCCCGCGCGAGGTCTCAATTCGGCCGATCCAATCGCGCCTTTCGACCATCGGCGGCGGCTCAGCGGAGTGTCGCCGCAGCATGGCGGCCGGCGAGACGTCCGAACACGGCTCCGCGGAGCACCGACGTCGAGCCGGTATAGACCTGATGGTAGATCCCGACCGTCTCGCCGGCTGCATAGAGGCCCGGAATGATACGACCATCCTTGTCGAGCACCTGGGCGTCGGTGTTGACCTTGAGGCCGCCGAAGGTGAAACAAAGCGGATGATCGGGCCGGGCGAAGACGCTGATGAACCGACGGAATACGAGCTGGAATCGAATCTTGGCTTCCGGTGGCGGCAACTCCGGAACGGTCGGCTGTTCTCCGATAATGAGCCTCAATTCCGGAATGAGATCCGACATGAGTAGGCCGTTCGGGCCTAATGCTTGAACGAGGTTGTCGCGCCACTTGTCTAGCTCGGACTCGGTCTGGCCGAGAAGTTGACGGATAATACCCTGGAAGGCTTGTGCCAACGTAGCGTAAGGTATGTCGCGCTTGTACTGGTCGAACTTGCCCGACGCAAAGAAACCGCGCGGCAGAATCAGAGCTTTATGCAGTTCGTTAACCACGGCTGACTTGCCGATACCGGAATATCCGGAGACCAGCACCAGCTCCGGTTCGCCTTTCACCAAGACGCTGTCGAATGCAGCAAGCATGGTGTCGATTTCACGCTCACGCCCATACAGTTTTTCGGGGATGAGAAGCCGGCCTGTGATATCGTGTTCGCCCAGGGGAAATGGTTCGACCCGGCGAAGCGTCTCCCATTCCGTCAGACAACGCTCAAGATCTCGTTTCAATCCAGCTGCCGTTTGGTAGCGGTCCTCCGCAGCTTTGGCGAGCAGCTTGCCGACAATTGCAGAAGTTGCCAGTGGCAGATTGGGGATCAGATTGTCTGGAAGGACCGGTTTTCGCGCAATATGGCAATGGATCAATTCCATCGCATCGAGCGAGTTGAAGGGTAGCCTTCCCGTCAACATTTGGTAGAAGGTGACGCCCAGCGCATACAGATCGCTGCGCGAGTCAATCGATCGGTTCATCCTACCCGTTTGCTCCGGCGCCATATAGGCAAGCGTCCCGGCCATGAAACGCGGCGGTTCAGGTGGCTGCCTTTCGCGCGGGATGCGCGACGCTATCCCAAAGCCAGTGAGCCGGATTTCACCGTCGCGGCTGTTAACCAGAAGGTTGGAGGGTTTTATGTCCTTGTGGACGAGACCTCGTTGGTGCATCTTGCTGACAGATGAAGTGATATCGATGGCGAGACGCAGGAATCTCTCAACTGTCATGGGCTGATCCAGAAGGCGGCTAAGCAATTCGCCTCCGGGGTCCTCGAGTAGCAGAGTAGTTTGGCCGTGTTCCTGCACAAGCTCCAGCGGTCGGAGCGCCCAATCGCGGTCAAGATATTCCGCCAGCTCGTATTCGCGACTAAGCCCGCCGAAGCTATTAGACGCGGCACTTTCAGAGGCGGCGAGCGCGGTGATGGATGAACTGGAGTCGGCGGTGGTAATCCGGCGCGTGATCCTGCGCAAAAGCGTGTCGCCTTCCTGCGACAAAACCTCGACTGAGCCGCTTTCCTCGGCCGCATTTAACCACACCGTGTGTCACTCTCTCGTATCGAGAAATTCTCTCACCTTATTGGACCTCTGAAATACAGCATTCCGATCCCCGGGGCACCGATCACGGAATCGTGCAACCGAGAAATCGCAGCATCTCCACACAAAACATCTGAGAACTCTGCGCCGCGAATTATCTACGTGATGTTCTAACCCTTCACGGCTCCTTCAAGGCAGCCAATCAAGTCATTTATTTCAAATGGCTTCCTCAGCAGGCACACGGCACCGGCGATCGCTGCGTTGGCTTCGAGGTTTGCGTCGGAACGTGCTGTGATCAAAACGACGGGCGTCGTCGATCCCCGAGCGGCGAGGTGTTTCATCAAGTCCAGCCCGCTCATGCCCGGCATGTGAATGTCCGAAACGACGCAATTGAACGAGTTGCTTCCAATCACACGAAGATAGTCCTCGGCGGAGGCGTACCCGCTGGATCCATACCCGAGCGAGGACAGCGATTCCACGAGCGCTACTCGGAATGACTCGTCATCGTCGATGACTGCGATTTCGAGATGTCTTGCCACACAGCATCCATGCCCCCAATTGACTGAAGAAGCGGGGGAAATTCCATTTTTGCACGCGCCCCGGATGCCTAGAAATTATACAAGAGTGTTATAGCTGCGGCCCAGAGATGCGGGGCAAGCTCGGCCGCTCAGAATTTGCCAGCGTTTTCAGGTCGTTTTGCGCAGACGGGCTGTACGTTTGGACGAGACATTCGTTCCGGACAAGCTCGGCGCCAAATCAAGCCTATCAGCGCTTTGGAAGGCCCCTCCTCGCCCACAACCTTCCCCTGTGTCCCGGCATATGCTGGCGGACCCGACCGTCACCATCATACGATGAGCTGATAAGCGGCACCGAAACGTAGGATGGCAAAGACGCCGTCGACCGGCTCTTGATGGAACTGTGCCATCGAGCCAAGGGGGGAAAACATGAGAACGATCGAAAGCCTCATCGCTGCGCCAAACACGCAAGATCGGACGCCGAAAACCCTCGTCGCGCGGGAGTTTCAGACGACGATTGTCGGGATGATGGGCCATGATCTCCGGCAATCCTTGCAGGTCATTCAGGGGACGTATTCGCTGCTGCGCTCGCGCCTGGAGCAAATGCCGCAACAAGCGTGGCTGGACCGCGGAGAGCGGGCCGTCACAAAGCTGACCGAACAGCTCGATTGTCTGGTGGATGCCTTTTACCTCGCCGAACGCACCAACGCGCTGGAGGTCTCCTCCGTCGGACTCGGGCCCCTGTTCTGGCGGCTCAGACACGAAAATGAAGATGCCGCTATTCAAGCAGGCATCGATCTTCGGGCCGTTACAACGAATGCCCATGTAAAGAGCAATCCAGTGCTGCTGGATTGCATCCTCCAAAATTTGCTGACCAACGCCACAAGATACACGGAGCCCGGAGGACGGATTTTGATCGGCTGCCGCCACAAAGGGTCCGAAATCAGGATCGATGTATACGACACGGGGATCGGGATTCCGGAAGACCAACTGCCTCGAATCTTCGAATCTTTTACACGTCTCGCGCCCGAACGCAGCAACGGCTTGGGCATCGGGCTCTCTATCGTCCGTCGTGCGATCGAGGTGCTTGGCCACCGGATCGAAGTCCGGTCGGTGGTGGGGGAAGGGTCGCTGTTCTCGATCTACGCGCCCGCTGTAATGGCAAGCGTAAGCTAAGGCGCCGCCACAATTGAACTTTTCGAGACAGCCCGAAGGAGTATCCTCCTATACATAGGTGTGATCCCCGGTCCCTTCCCGTTTGTGCTAACAAATCCGTGAAAACACGGTACATAGCAAACGGCATGCGGCAAGCCACCGACGAAAAGGCCCTGGTGCACGTCGTCGACGACGATGCTTCTATGCGCGGCGCGCTAGAGGGTCTCTTTGATTCGGTCGGACTGCAGACTCAGACCTATGCCACGGCGAAAGACTTCCTTTCGGCAAACCTCTCGGACCGGCCTGGCTGCATTGTCCTCGACGTCAGACTACCCGACATGAACGGCCTCGAGTTTCAAACCCGGCTGGTCCAGATCGGCGTCGGAATTCCGGTGGTGATGATGACGGGATATGGGGACATTCCGATGTCTGTCCACGCCATGAAGCATGGCGCTGTAGATTTCCTTCCCAAGCCGTTTCGCGATCAGGACATGCTCGATGCCGTCCTGGCCGCCATCGAGCGCGATCGAGAGCGACGCGTCGTCGAGAACGACGGTTCACGACTGAAAGAGCGCTTCGAAACGCTATCTCCGCGGGAACAGGAAGTGATGCTGCTCGTCACGACCGGCAAGATGAACAAGCAGGTAGCCGGCGACCTCGGGATCAGCGAAATTACCGTCAAAATTCATCGAGGTGCGGCCATGCATAAAATGGGCGCACGAACTTATGCCGAGCTGGTTCGGATGGCCGATGCTCTCAAACCAATCCTCCGGAAACTCGGCCGATAGCCGTATCCCCGTCCATCTACTTCTCCGGCAATACCAACGTTTCGTTCGCACGCATTGTCGATCGCCTTTGCCTCTCCGGAGGCCGAACTGGTCGTGAGCAGGCGGGGGAGGTGATCATGACGACATCCGCTCTTTCGCGGATCCTGAAGCGGCCAATGATTGTAAATTACGCGATTGCGATTGTTTCGGCGGCAATATCAGCCGTGGTGGCTCTGACGGTATTGCCCTCGTCGAGCGGCGATCTTGCGCTCTTGTTGTTTTTTTGCACGGTCACGTTTGTGGCCCTGGCAGCGGGCCCAGGTCCGGCGGCGCTCGCTTCCGTGCTGACGTTGGTTTCTCTCCAGTATCCTCTTCTCTCATCAGGCAATCCCGTTGTTCTTCAGTCCGGCGAGATTCTCAGACTGGGGCTGTTTATCGTAGCGTCGATGTTTGTGGTGCTGTCTGCCGCCCGGAGAAGCACATCGGCCTCGCTTCAACTGCTGCTCAACGACCAGCAGGCGATGATCCGGGAACTACAACAGCAAAACGAAAGGCTGCGCTTCGAAAACGCTGAACGCAGCGAGGCCGCAACAAGGGCGCGAGCAGCCGAACAGGAGATTCGGCTGATCGTCGACACGGTTCCCGCACTGATCGCCCGATATCGGGCCGACGGATTCATGGATTTCCGCAACAAGAACTGGCGGGACTATACCGGCCTGCCACAGGATAATTTCGGCGGCCGCCGTTGGGGAAGCGCGCTGCATCCCGATGATGAGGAGATGGTCGAACGTAAGTGGCGCGAACACATCGCGACAGGAGAACCCTTCGAGCTGGAGCAACGGCTGCGAAGAGCCGATGGAGAGTACAGGTGGCACCGGGTTCGCCGCGTACCGCTACGGGGCGAGACGGGTGAGGTGATCAAATGGTATGCTATCGCGTTCGATATCGACGAAAGAAAGCGAACCGAGGACGCGTTGCGAGAGAGCGAAGCTGACCTGGCCAAAGCCAGACATGAGCTTCAATTGATGATCGACACGGTGCCTGTATTGGTACTTCGCCACCGGGCTGACGGTATAATAGATTATGTCAATGAAGTCGGACGCACATACAGCGGACTCACAACGACGAAGTGGACCACGCGCACCAGCATCATTACTCATCCCGATGACGTTCCACGACTTGAAGCTGCCTGGGATGTCGCGCTTGTCACAGGTGAACCGTTCGAGTCGGAAGTTCGCCTTCGAAGAGCCGATGGCGAATACCGCTGGTTCGTTACACGGCGTGTGCCGTTGAGGAGGAACGGAGAGGTTATCGCCTGGTACGCGGCAACCTACGACATCGAAGACCGCAAACGGGCCGAGAACGAACTGATCGAGAGCGAGCGGCGATTCCGCGAAGCTCAAATGGAGCTGGCGCACGCGAGCCGCGTGGTCACCATGGGGCAGTTCACGGCCTCTATCGCGCACGAGGTCAATCAACCTCTCGCTGCCCTGCTTACGAACGCCGAAACCGCTCTGCGCTGGCTCGCCCACCAACCACCCAATTTGGAAAAGGCCAAACCGTCGATCGAGCGCGTTATCGACGATGGCAAACGGGCCGCCGATATTTTGAGTCGGATTCGGGATTTCTCAAAGAAGGCGCCGGTGCGGATGGAGAGCCTGGAAGTCAACGACGCAATTTTGGATGTTATGGGGCTGACGCATACCGCGATGTCAGACAATGGTGTTTCGGCGAAGATGCAACTGGCAAAGGAACTCCCGCGCATTCTGGGGGACAAAGTGCAATTGCAACAGGTGGTCCTGAATTTGATCATGAACGCGATCGAAGCGATGACCGAGGTCGGGGCGGGATCACGCGAGCTCTCGATCAGCACAAGCAAGGCCGAGTCGGACGGCGTACTCGTCGCGGTACGAGATTCCGGTCCGGGACTGCCTCCAGCGGGCCTCCCGCGTATCTTCGAGGCCTTTTATACGACCAAATCCAGCGGTTTGGGGATGGGTTTGTCGATCTGCCGCTCGATCGTCGAAGCGCATGGCGGCCGGCTCTGGGCAACCCCGAACGAACCTCACGGCGCAGTCTTCTGCATGATGCTGCCGATCGGGGAACAATCGCTTGAGAAGCTGGGCGGATAACTATCCTTTCAGCATCCCGGCGCCGCCGACGCCGACGCCGATAATGACGACATGAAACACTTGTCCCACAACTTCGGGTGCGGTTATCGCATTATGTCAACCACCCCCGTGCCGCGTGGCCTCAAACAGGAACCAGGTACGCCGCTCGGCTTCATCGATCCAATTTTCCAATAGACTCGCGGTGGCTACATCGCCGTACTCGTCGCAGACGCCGTGTGTTTCGCGCATGGCGGCGGCGATCTGTCTGTTGTCGTCTCGAAGTTCGGCGAGCATGTCCATCGGCGTAACGAAATCTCCGTCGTTGTCCAGAATACGTTGCAGGCGGCCGATATGCCCGATCGAACGCAATGTAGTGCCTCCGACCTTGCGCACGCGTTCGGCGATGGCGTCGGTCGTAGCAAAGATCTGGTCACCCTGCTCGTCGAGAAGAAGGTGATAATCGCGAAAGTGCGGACCGGACACGTGCCAATGAAAATTCTTGGTCTTCAGATACAAGCCGAACACATCGGCAAGCAGGATGTTCAAGGCACCCGAGATATCTCGGATCGCATCCGGCGTCAGATCTGTAGGTGTCTTGAGCAAAGTGGTCTTCCGCGCTTGGGCTTCTCGAATACTCATTGACTTTCTCCCTTTAGCCGATAGTTCCTGATGACGTCAGGATAAGGATCAATTCCAGGATCCTGCCGTCAGGCGTGCCGATGCCGCGGATCGTCGTGCAGGTCGTGATATTCGAGACCAAGCGGACCGATCGCGGTCACCTGCGTGACGTATTCGCCGGACTTCGCCCAGTGGAAATGCCAGGTTTCTCCCGGCAGAACGACGACGCTTCCCGGCGGATAGGCTTGCACCTTGTCCGCGTCGAAGGTCTCACCGAGCCCGATGTAGAAAACACCCGACATAACCGTGTAGATTCGATCTTCCGGGTGCTTGTGCGGCATCAGCTTTGCGTCACCCGGCAACTTGACTCTGACCACATAAGGACCGGGTTCCGCTGGGTGGCCAACCATGATCGCCAGACGAGCACCAGCCGGAAACGCCGGGAACGGCTTCCAGTCGATGTCCTCGGGCAAGATCGCTTTGAAATCGGCCTGATCAGGCTGATGTTTGAGAGTCATCGCCGCTCTCCTTTCCGTGACGATCGAAAGCCTGCGGTTACTGGATCAATTTCGTATCGAGTGTGATCGTCGCGTTGAGAACCTTGGACACCGGACAGCTCTTCTCCGCCTCGCTCGCGAGGCGCGCAAACGCCGCGTCGTCGAGATTTGGCACGTTGCCTTGCAAAGTCAGCGCGGATCGACTGATGCGGAACCCCTTACCGTCCGACTCAAGCGTCACGGCTGCTTCGGTGCTGAGTTCCGTCGGCGTGAAGCCGGCGCTCTGTAGCACGAATGCCAACGACATCGTGAAGCACCCGGCATGTGCTGCTGCGATAAGCTCTTCTGGGTTCGTTCCCTTCTCGTTCTCGAAACGCGTCTTGAAGGAATAGGCCGTCTCGGCCAGCACTCCGGATTCGCTGGACAAGTGGCCGCTTCCGGCACGGCCACTCCCGCTCCAAACCGCTTTTGCTTTGCGAATCACGCCGCTTCTCCTTGCTTGTTTTGACTGGTTCGCCTCAAACCGATTGCTTGAGCGCGTTGACATCGATCGGCATCTTACGCAGCCGCTTTCCCGTGGCGGCAAAGATCGCATTCGCGATTGCGGGAACGATGCCTGAAGTGCCGGCCTCGCCCATTCCACCCGGCGGTTCCGCGCTCTTGACCACGTGCACCTCGATCGCGGGCGCCTCGTTGATGCGCAGCATCTGATACGTGTCGAAGTTGGTCTGTTCGACACGACCGTTCTTCAGGGTGATCTCGCCATAGAGTGCTGCCGTCACGCCAAACATCACCCCGCTCTGAATCTGCGCCTGGACCGTGTCGGGATTGACCACGGTGCCGCAATCCATCGCGCAGACCACGCGATGGATCCGAACCGAGCCGTCCTTTGCAACCTCGACCTCAGCCACCTGGGCGAGGTAGGTGCCGAACACGTATTGCAGGGCAATGCCGCGCCCGCGCGCCTTGGGCAGTACCGAGCCCCAGCCGGCTTTCTCCGCTGCCAGATCGAGAATGGCCCTCGCTCGCGGATTGTGGTCGAGCAGCGCACGACGATAGGCCACCGCATCCTGCCTCGCGGCTGCCGCGAGCTCATCGATGAAGCTCTCGGTGACGAAGACGTTGTGCGAAGGACCGACGCTCCGCCAGAACGCCGTCCGGATGCCCGGCGGCTCGATGCGCACATATTCGACGTGGAAGTTCGGCAGCGCATAGACCAGATCGATCGCGCCCTCCGTCGTATCGGGATCGAGACCATCCTTGAAGGCCGGCGGCAACCACCGCGCGATCACGGAGGAACCTGCGAAGCGATTGCGCCAGGCGACCGGCCTGCCATCCTTGCCGAGACCGGCCGCAATGCGGTCGACCCAATAGGGCCGGTACATGTCTTGCTGGATGTCTTCCTCGCGCGTCCACACCACCTTCACGGGACCATCGACCTGCTTTGCGATCTCGACAGCGCGCATCGCGCCGTCGGCCTCAAGGCGTCGACCGAAGCCGCCGCCGATGAGATGATTGTGGACGATCACCTTCTCGACCGGCAGGCCGGCGGTCTTCGCCGCCATTGCCTGGACCCGCGCAATCGCCTGGGTGCCGACCCAGATCTCACATTCACTGCCTCGAAAATGCACAGTGCAATTCATCGGCTCCATCGTTGCGTGGGCCAGGAACGGCAACTGATAACTTGCCTCGACCATTGTCGCGGCATTCGCCATGGCTTGATCGGCGTCACCAATCGTCTGGGCGACCGCCCCCACCTTAAGTGTCGCCTGCTCGAGCTCGCGCGCAACGTCCTGCGTGCTCAGCCCAGCATGCGCGCCCTCGTCCCATTCGATCTTGAGTGCCTCAAGGCCTTTTATCGCAGCACCCATATGATCAGCCACGACGGCGACGGCATCATCGAGCCGGATGATCTGGCGCACCCCCTTGACCGCCCTAGCCGCGGTGTCATCCACGCTCTTCAACCGGCCTCCGAAGACGGGCGATTGGGCTAATGTCGCGATTTTTACACCGGGGGGCCGAGCATCAATCCCGTAAACGACGGAGCCGTTGACCTTGCCCAAGGCGTCGAGCCGCTTCGCCGGCGCGCCGATGAGCTTGAACTCTTCGGGCTTCTTCAGCACCACACTGGTCGGCACCGGGATGTGCCCGGCATCTGCGGCGAGATCGCCATACTTCAGGCGCCGCCCACTGGGCGCGTGGACGACCTCGC
Organism: Bradyrhizobium sp. 142; assembly: GCF_023074015.1. NCBI lineage: Bacteria > Pseudomonadati > Pseudomonadota > Alphaproteobacteria > Hyphomicrobiales > Nitrobacteraceae > Bradyrhizobium > Bradyrhizobium sp. 142. The sequence goes on along the minus strand of NZ_JADPKQ010000483.1, from coordinate 24,631 downwards.
CGGCTTCGGCATGGCAGGAGCCGGCATCGACGCCCCAGCGCCCCGCGGCGGCCGTGGTCAGCATGATCCGCGCAGCCGCGCCCGCTTCGCGGAGCGGCTTCCAGGCGCCGCGAATGGCGTTCGAATTGCCGGTCGCCTGCACGCCGAGCAGCGGATTGGCGTAGAGTTTTTCGTTCGGCGGAGCATGTTCGATTCGAATCTGCTTAAGGCCGACTTCAAGCTCCTCCGCGATCAGCATCGGGATCGAGGTGTAGGTCCCCTGCCCCATCTCGACATAGGGCATGGTCAGCACGATCTGTCCGTCGGTGCCGATGCGGATGAAGGCGTTCGGTGCGAAGCTGTCGGCACCGCGGGCCCTGCCCTGGTCGAATGGCAGGCTCATGCTTAGCACCAGGCCGCCGCCAGCGACGGCGCTGTTGATAAGGAAATTACGACGAGATAGGTCGACGTATGACGCGCGTGATGACCTGCGATCGAAAGCCATCTTCACCCCTCCTTCGTCTGCGATTGCGCGGCGAGCTTGATAGCCTCGCGGATCCGGACATAGGTGCCGCATCGGCAGATATTGCCGCTCATGGCGTCGTCGATGTCCACATCGGTCGGACGTGGCTTGTCGGTGAGCAGTGCCGAGGCCGACATGATCTGACCGGACTGGCAATATCCGCACTGCGCTACCTCATGCTCGAGCCAGGCCTTCTGGATCTTCGCACCGACCGCCGTCGCACCTATCGCCTCAATCGTCGTGATCTTGGATTCGCCGACGCTGTCGATCGTCGTGATGCAGGAACGGACGGCGGAGCCGTCGAGATGCACGGTGCAGGCGCCACACAGCGCCATCCCGCATCCGAACTTCGTGCCGGTCATGCCGAGCACGTCGCGCAGAACCCACAGCAGCGGCGTGTCACCATCGACGTCGACGCTATGCGAGGTTCCGTTGATGTTGATGGTAAAGCCCATGATACCGCTCCTTATGTTCTGGACAGGACCGGCACGACCGACGGTCGCGCCTGGTCGCTCACCTCAGGACCGCGCTCCAACATCGACGTCGCCTTCGTCGAATGCCGCAGCGATCCTCTCAGCCGCCAAGCTGTCCGACATGGAAACCCAGTCGATTCTCGACGTCGCCGGCGCGGTGGAAGCCGCGCGCCATCAGCGCCTTGATCCTGTTCTGGCTCGCGGGACGGCCGAGGGAGGCCAGGAACGCGTCCCACTCAGGCCGAATTTCCAGATCCGCTGGCAAGCTCGCGACGTCGACGAGACGCTTGGTCTCGGCGATGGCCTCCTTGTCGAACGACGCAATGCGCATCGCGAGCGCTTCGACGAACCCGTCGAGTTCGGCGTCCGGCAGCGACCGGTTGACGTAGCCGTACCGTTCGGCGAGGTCGCCGGGGATATCATCGGCGCCGAGCAACACTTCGAGCGCCCGGCCTCTGCCCATCAGCCGCGGCAATCGCGCCATCGGTCCGCCGCCTGGCACCAGGCCGGCGCCGACTTCCCATTGTGACAAAATGGCCTTCTCGCGGCTGGCAAACCGCATGTCGCTTGCAAGCGCGACCTCGCTGCCGACACCGGTCGCTCGCCCCCGAATCGAGGCGATGGATACGACCGGCGCCCGGCTGAGCCGCACCAGCATGTCCGGCAGGGCTTGCAACCCCGTCGGTCCTGCCGGGATCTTCGCCGATTCTTCGAGGGGCGCCAGGAAATCGTAATGCGTGATGAAGAATCCCTCGACGGCACTGTCGAACAGGACGACCTTGACCTCCGGGTCGGTCTCGATTGCGGTGATGACGTCGTTGAGTAGAGGAAGATGCTTCGGGCCGAAGATGTTCACCGGCGGCATGTCGAAGGTGACGCGCCAGTATGATGGCAGGCGGCGCTCCAACTGGATTTGCTCAGTGGTAAACGTTCGTTCGGGACCGTTCATGATGTGCACTCCTGATGTGTGTTTGGAGGAAGAGGCGCGCGCTTACGCGCGAGCGGGGTCATCTCAGATCGACTGGCGCAGCGGCTTGAATGCCGCCCGCATCTCGGCGCAAAACAGCGCCGGTTGCTCCCAGGCCGCGAAATGCCCACCCTTGTCGAGCTTGTTGTAATGGATGAGTTTGGGGTACGCCCGCTCTGCCCAGCTGCGCGGGGCCGCATAGATTTCATCCGGGAAGGCGCTCACAGCGACAGGGATCGTGACCCCCCGAACGTCAAAGAAGCCTCCTCCCGTCGAAATTTTCGCGGTGTCCCAGTAGAGCCGAGCCGAGGAGACCGCCGTGTTCGTCAACCAGTAGAGCGTGACGTTGTCGAGGATGTCGTCCCTGGTCAGCCCTTCCGGCATTCCATCGAAGACGCGTGAGATCATACCGTAACTGCGGATATCGTGATCCAGCATCCACGCGGCGAGACCGATCGGCGAATCCGCGATTCCGTAAAGCGTCTGCGGCCGATTGGACATTTCCTGGGCGTAGGCCAGGCCATGCTTGTAGAAATCATCGAGTTGATCCCAGGCCTGCTTTTCGTCGGCCGAGAGGCCGGCAGGCGGCGGGCCTCCAGCCGAAAGAGCCTTTGAAACATCGGCTGGAACCGTAGCCGCCATATTGGTGTGAATGCCCAGCAATCCCGTGGGCTGCTGCAGCGCCATGATCTCCGAGACGGCATTCCCCCAATCCCCGCCCTGCGCCACGTAACGTGTGTAGCCAAGCCGTTCCATCAAGGTCGCCCACGCACGAGCGATGCTGACGGGTGTCCATCCGGGCGCAGTCGGCTTACCCGAGAAGCCGTGGCCGGGCAGCGAGGGGATCACCAGATGGAACGCGTCCGACGCGCTCGCGCCGTGCGATGTGGGATTGGTCAACGGATCGATGATCTTCATCTGCTCGATAATCGAGCCCGGCCAGCCGTGAGTCACGATCATCGGCAGCGCATTGTCATGTTTCGAGCGGACGTGAATGAAATGAATATCAAGCCCGTCGATTTCCGTCACGAACTGCGGCAAGGCCTTGAGCCGTGCTTCCACCTTCCGCCAGTCGTAATCCGTTCGCCAATGCTGCGCGACTTGCTGAATCGTCCTCAATTGCACGCCTTGGGACGGATCGGTAACCGTTTCGCGGTCCGGCCACCGGGCCATCGTCACCCGTTCGCGCAGGTCCGCGAGCGCGTCTTTGGGGACGTCGATGTCGAACGCGCGGACAGCGCCACTTTCCGCTGCCGGAGCCGAATCCGGCGAGAACAGGCTCGCCGCACTTGCTGACACCATGCCCATTGCGGCGGTGCCGAGGAACTGACGACGATCCTGGTAACGCACGAAATGTACGGTCGCCTGGCTCGGGGGATCGGGAAGATGTACCATGTCACTTACTCCTGATGCGAATTGAGTGATCAGCTCCTGCTGACGTCGATGACAGCTTGCGCAAAGGCGGCCGGGGACTCCTGAGGCAGATTGTGACCGACCCCGCCCTTCACGAGGCGATGTGCATACTTGCCGGAGAACTTTTTGGCGTAAGCCACGGGGTCCGGATGCGGCGCGCCGTTCTCGTCACCCTCGAGCGTGATGGTCGGCACGCCGACCTGCGGCGCGGCAGCCAGCTTCGCTTCCAACTCGTCCAAGCCTGGATCGCCTTGGGCCAATCCGAGGCGCCATCGATAGTTATGGATTACGATATCGACGTGGTCAGGATTGTCGAAAGATGCCGCGCTACGAGCGAACGTCGCGTCGTCAAACTGCCATTTCGGTGACGCAAGCTTCCAGATCAACTCGGCGAACTCTCGCCGGTATTTGGAATACCCCTCACGGCCACGTTCCGTGGCAAAATAATACTGGTACCACCACTGAAGCTCGGCCTTCGGAGGCAGCGGCATCTTCCCTGCTTCCTGGCTCCCAATGAGGTAACCGCTAACGGACACGAGGGCCTTGATGCGATCCGGCCAAAGTGCGGCAACGATATCGGCGGTGCGGGCTCCCCAATCGAAGCCGGCGACGGTTGCCTTCTTGATATTGAGTGCGTCCATCAAGGCAATCGTGTCGACGGCCAAGGCAGACGGCTGTCCCGTCCTCGCGGTTCCGCTCGACAGGAAATTCGTCGAGCCGTAGCCCCGCGCATAGGGAACAATCACTCGAAAACCCGCTGACGCGAGGCGCGGAGTCACTTCACCAAAGCTGTGAATGTCATAGGGCCAGCCATGCAATAGAATGACCGCCGGTCCGTCGATAGGACCTGCTTCGACGTATCCGACGTCGAGCACACCGGCATCGATTTGTTTCAACGACGAAAACGAACCGGCTCCCTCGGATTGCGCCAGCTGGATGGTTCCGTCGAGGGTCAGCCCTCCGTTGGCAACCCGAACCGGCAGCAGTTGCGTCGTCGCCAACGCGCCGGCGGCGACCTCAAGAAATCGCCGTCGGCCGAGGATCCGGTTTTTCCCAATCATGTCCGTTGCCCTCTCATTTCGCCCGCTCCTATCGCCGCGTTGGCGTGAGGCATGAGCGGCGTCGGGTGGAAACATGTCCGTCCACGCTCGTCCGAGCCATTCAACGTTGGGAAGATTTCACTCACATCAACGTATGAGTGATTGGCGCTCAACGTATGAGTGAGTGACGCGGTGTTAGTCCGCTAAGAACAGCGTCACTCGTTTTCGGAAGTTTCCCGAGGTCCACCTCGATAACAAGCCGCGACGGAACGAGATGCGCCGGCACATCGCCTCGTAGTGCCAGACGCGCTTCATTCAGTGACCGCAACGAAGGAGACAATCATGAAAGTGCTGATGGTGATCACATCCCACGACGAACTAGGTAACACCGGGCGAAAAACCGGCTTCTGGCTCGAAGAACTTGCCGCTCCCTACTACGCTTTCAAGGACGCCGGCGTCGAGGTAACACTCGCATCGCCGAAGGGCGGCAGACCGCCGCTTGACCCAAAGAGCAATGAACCGGAAAATCGCACCGAGCTGACGCTCCGATTCGAACAGGACGAGGACGCGCAAGCTGATCTCGACAAGACCGTTCGCCTTGACACCGTCACGCAAGAAGACTTCGACACCGTCTTTTACCCGGGCGGCCACGGTCCAATGTGGGATCTCGCCGAAGACAAGGATTCCATCAAACTGATCGAGTCCTTCATCGCGGCCGGCAAGACAATCGCTGTCGTATGTCATTCCACAGGCGCTCTGCGTCATGTCAAGACGCCCGACGGCAAGCTCCTGGTGCAGGACAAGGAAGTTACCGGCTTCACCAATGGCGAGGAAGAAGGGGTCGGCCTCACCAAGATCGTACCTTTCCTTGTCGAAGATGAGATGCTGAAACTGGGCGCGATCTTTTCGAAGAAGGTGAACTGGGCGCCACACGTCGTCAGCGACGGCTTGCTGATCACGGGACAAAACCCGCATTCGTCAGGTCCGGCGGCGAATACGCTGATGGCGGCGGTGAAGCAAAGGACCAAGCCAGCTGTCACGGCGCGCGCTTCGTAAATCGCGATAACAACCGGTCGTAGTGACGGGTCGCCTGCGAGCGACACGTTTGATGGAGCTTCACCACGGCGCCCGTCACGCGACTACTGCACCTGGAGCGGCTCGGCTCGCCGGCGGCTCCGTCAGAGAGTCTGAGGCTTCAAGGGAGTACGTTCGATGTCGCACCACTATTCCGGACCGAATGTGGGGTTCCCTCGTGGGGACGCGCGCTTGGACTTGACCGACCTATACGCATTCCCCTCACCTGTGGATGCGAGCAGATCAGTACTGATCATGAACGTCCATCCTTCCTTCAGCCTGCTTTCGCCGGCGCCGACCACGCCCGAGCCTTTCGCCGCTGGCGCGATCTATGAATTTAAGATTGACACTAACGGGGATGCGGTGGCGGACATTGCGTACCGCATATGTTTCTCAGCATTTGCAAACGGAAAGCAAACCGCGATCTTGCGTCGAGTCAAGGGCGCGGAGGCCGCCGAGACCAGTGACGAGGGCGAGCTCATTGAAGAGTGGCCGGTCTCGATGGATAGAGAGGCGCTCGTGGTGGAAGGCGATGACCATCGATTCTTTGCCGGGTGGCGGAGCGATCCGTTCTTTTTTGATCCAATCGGTGCCATGAACGATTTCCACTTCAACGGCAGAGACAACTTTATCGACAAGGACGTGTGCAGTATCGTCCTCGAGTTGCCGCGCTCGGCTCTCGGAGCCAAACCGTTCGGTGTCTGGGCGCGGACGGTTGATCGCGCCAACGGCACCTGGATTCAAGCCGACCGCGGTGCCAAGCCGTCGCAGTCCATTTTCTTGACCGGCGACGCCGGTGACGACTATCAGGCGTCGGAGCCTGCCGGGGACAGTCGCTTCATTCCGATTTTTGCACATTCGCTGGAGCATACGGGAGGCTACGCTCCAGTCGATGCGCTGCGCTTGGCAGCAACACTGCTGCCCGACATCCTGCATTTCGATCCCGCGCTTCCCGCCTCGTATCCGGACAACGGCCGGGCGCTTACCGACGACGTCCTCGATCACTTCCTTTCGCTGCTGACCAACGGAAGAGTGAAATCTGATGGTGTGGGACCGCATCGGGATTTGCTTGTCGAATTTCCGTATCTGGGGCCACCGCACACGGCAGCCGCCGAACGATTCAACGCCCACGAAGCACTGCATGGAGGCTCTGATGCACGCAAAGACTAAGAAAGCGCAGATCCGGCTCACCCGCTCCTCGCCCAATTATTGGCGGGTCACGTTCGATAATCCCCCGCTGAACGTCATGGGGCCGCAACTCGTTCGCGAGTTTAGAGAGATCATCACCACCGTTGAGGCGGACAAGGATGTCAGGGTGCTGGTGTTCGAAAGTGCCGTTGACGGATTTTTCCTCAATCACAGCGATTTCAACGCCGACTTCAAGGAACTGACGAGCATGCCTCAAGGGCCGACAGGGCTGGAGGCGTGGCCGGACATCCTCGTCCGCATCACGCACCTGCCCGTGGTGTCGATCGCCTTGATCCGCGGCCGCGCCACCGGAAACGGAAGCGAACTTGCCTTGGCCTGTGACATGAGTTTTGCCAGCCGCGAGAAGGCGCTGCTGTCGCAGTGGGAAGTGGGCGTCGGCCTTGTCGCCGGCGGCGGGCCGATGGCGCGTCTGCCGCGGCAGATGGGCAGGCAAAGAGCCCTGGAGATCCTGCTCAGTTCCGATGATATCGGCGGCGACCTCGCGGAGACCTATGGCTACGTCAACCGCTCGCTGCCGGACAGCGAGCTCGATGAATTCGTCGATGCGCTGGCGCGGCGCATCTCGTCATTTGACAAATGGGCGATCGCCAACACGAAACGCCTCGTGAATGCCGCCAGCCTGCCGCCGGATGTCGAAATCGCTGCCGGCTGGGACACGTGCATGGCCTCGATCCCTCGACCGGCTGCGCAGGGCAGGATCAAGGCTTTGTTCGAGCAGGGGTTTCATAAGCCCGGAGACGCAGAAGATCGCCTGGGATTCTATGTGGGGCAACGCGGCGACGGAGGCTGATGCACCCGAAGAGCCCATAGCTAGATTTTCCCTCCCGCGCAACGCTCATCAGAAAGAATACGACCATGGATTTACTCGCCTTCGCAAAGAGCATCGCCGACCGCGTCGAAGCGCAGTCGGGACGCGCGAAAGTTCCGGTTGCCGTTAGTGTCATCGATACTCACGGCAACATCCTTCTCCAGCACCGCATGAGCGGAGCGCCGGTGTTCTCGATCGAGATATCGGAGCGAAAAGCCTATACATCCGCGCTGGTCGGATTGCGAACGGCGGACCTCTCTCCGCTGGTGCAACCCGGGAAGGATCTCTTCCCGCTGATGGGCCTGTCCGGCGGAAGGTATTGTTCGATGGGCGGCGGCGCGCCGCTTACCAGCGAAGGCCAGTTGGTCGCGGGCGTCGGCGTCAGCGGTGGCACCGTTGAGCAGGACGTCGCCATCCTTGAAGCCGCGCTGCGGGAACCGGCGGCCGCGCGCAAGACCGACATGAAGCTCGAGGTCGTGGTGATTCCCGTCGCGGACGCCGATCGCGCAAAGCGCTTCTATCTCGACCTAGGTTGGAGGCTCGACATCGACTATGCGACCGGCGACAATTACCGCGTGATCCAGTTCACGCCGCCCGGTTCGGGGTGCTCAATCATGTTCGGCAAGAATGTGAGCAAAGCTGCGCCCGGTTCGGTGAAGGGGCTGCACCTGATCATTTCCGACATCCAGGCCACCCGCGAGGGCCTGGTTCGCCGTGGCATCGCAGTCAGCGAGCTATTCCACGACACCGGCGGTATATTTCACCATGCCGAAGGAGAAAGCCTGGTCATCGGCCCAAATCCACAACGAAAGAGTTACGCGTCTTTCGCTTCGTTCAGCGATCCGGACGGGAACGGCTGGGTGCTCCAGGAGATCACCGCGCGATTGACCGGACACATCGCGGATGGCGAGACAAGCTTCACCCGTGAACTCACGAGCGTCGTTCGACATGCGGCAGCTGGTAACGGAGCGATACCGTGAACACGCCGGCCATGCTTGTCCTCTCAGTCGCACTTACCTGCACGAGCACCAATGCACCGGCGCAAAACATGGCATCTAGCCGACAGTCGATTTCCTATCATACCGTCGACATCGATGGCCTTAATATCTTCTATCGCGAGGCCGGAGCGGCCAATGCGCCGACCGTTCTGCTGCTGCACGGATTTCCCTCGTCATCACGAATGTGGGAACCCTTACTTCCCCTCCTGGCCGACAAGTATCATCTCATCGCTCCCGAGTATCCCGGCTTCGGCCATAGCAGCGCGCCCACCCCGTCGAGCTTCGAATACACTTTCGACAATCTCGCGCGCGTGATCGACGAACTCACAACAAGGCTTGGCATCACAAGCTATGTTCTGTTCATGCAGGACTATGGTGGGCCCGTTGGATTCCGCATGGCGCTCGCCCATCCGGAACGCGTCCGTGCCATCATCATCCAGAACGCGGTTGCTCATGAACAGGGCCTGAGCCCGCTCTGGGAAACACGCCGGAAGTATTGGGCGGATCCGGCCAACGAGCTTGCGAACCTCAAGGCCAATTTCACCTCCTTAGAAGCGACGCGCCAGCGGCATATCGGAGCGAGCCCCCATCCCGACCGTTACGATCCGGATACGTGGACCGACGAGTACGCCTTTCTAACCGGTCCGAGCCAGGCCGACATTCAGACTACGCTTTTTCTGGATTACCGCACCAACGTCGCCTCCTATCCGCGCTGGCAAAACTGGCTTCGCGATGTACAGGCGCCGACGCTGGTGGTTTGGGGGAAATACGATCCCTCCTTCACCGTTGCTGGCGCGAGTGCTTATGCCGGCGATGTGCCGAAGGCGGAAATCCATATTCTAGAGGCGGGACATTTCACACTGGACGAAGCTACTGACCAGATTGCGTCTCTGGTCCGCAACTTTCTCGAACGCCTGTAGCTCCACAAACAACATCGTTGGATTCCATGGTGCCGGAAACAAGTGAAGTCCGGGTAGATTTACGTCGCGTCAATTATCCGACGCTCATCGTGTGATTTCGCTCCGTCCGATTCCCCCGATTTCATGGTTTTTGACCTCTTACTCAAAGATTTCGATTGCAAACCGGTCCGCCCTCGGGCCAAAGTTCCGAGAGTACGCTGAAAGAAGGCGTTCCTGGTGGACAATACCAACCGAGAACTGCAAGCGCTCGACTCAATCCCGCTGCAGACCTGGCGGAGCCGCGCCGACGGCTTCACCGAGTATCTCAACAAACGTTGGCTCGACTACACAGGCATGACATTGGATCAGGCGCTCGGCTGGCAATGGTTAGCTGTGATCCACCCTGACGACCTGCCGACATTGTCCGATACATGGGAAAAGCTCCTCGCATCCGGGAAGCCCGGCGAAGCCGAGGCGCGCATGCGCCGCTTCGACGGTGTGTATCGCTGGTTCCTGTTTCGTGCAGAGCCCTTTCAAGACGGAAGCGGAGCCGTCGCTGCTTGGTATGGGACAAACACGGACATCGAGGATCGCAAACAGGCAGAGCAAAAACTGCGGGACAGCGAACTTAACCTGCGCCAGCTGACCGAAACTATTCCAGAAATGCTTTGGAGTGCTACTTCGGACGGAGCGATCGATTACTGCAACACTCGCCTGCTCGATTACACCGGCTTCTCGGCTGAAGCGGTCAAAGGCGATAACTGGATAAAGCTTCTTCATCCAGACGATGTCAATCGCGCAGCCCAAGTGTGGCTCTCCTGTGTCACGACCGGAGCGCCGTACCGAGTTGAGGTTCGCACCATACACGCTGCCGACCGTACCTATCGATGGTGCGTAACGAACGCGCTTCCATTGCTCGATGAACAGGGGCGGATTCTAAAGTGGCACGGGACAGTTGTGGACATGCACGATTGGAAGCAAGCGCAAGAAGATCTGCGCAATACGCAGGCGGAACTCGCTCATATGACGCGCGAAATGACGATGGGGGAACTCGCAGCTTCGATCGCGCACGAAGTCAACCAACCACTTGCCTCGATTGTAACGAACGGCGAAACCGGCTTGCGCTGGCTGGCTCGACCCGCGCCAGATGTCGAGAAGGTCCAGGAGCTCACTAAGCGCATGGTCGCCGATGCGCGACGAGCGTCCGAAATCATCGACCGAATACGCGCTGTTGTTGCGGGGCGAAAGGCTCAGCTGATTCGGCTATCGCTCGAAGAGATTATTGAAGAATCGATGGTCTTTCTTAAACAGGAATTCCAATCAAGAGGCATCTCCGTTTCTCTCGACCTGGCAACGGAACTTCCAAACATTGTTGGCGACCGTATCCAGCTTCAACAGGTAATCGTGAATCTTGCCGTCAACGCGATGCAGGCGATGGCAGACCCTGGTCGCCGCAACATCCACGTTCGAACCACGCTGTCGGACCCTCAAACGGTGTGCTGCGCTATCGAAGATAGCGGCCCGGGAGTCGATTCCGCTGCTTTCCCTCATCTTTTTGACAGCTTCTTCACGACGAAGGAGGCCGGAATGGGAATGGGTTTGCCCATCTCCCGTTCGATCATTGAAGCACATGGTGGTCGGATTCGGGTGGAAAACAACTCTACACTCGGCGGAGCCCGCTTCAGCTTCGACTTGCCAACGAACGGTGCAGGTTAATCGCGGAAGGGGCGCAATCACGCTGTTCGCGATGACAGCGGTCAATACGGCGGAGCCTTGCGTTGTCGCTGCATCTTTGCCGCTTCGATCCACCACATCAGATCGTCGGCAAAGTGAGGAAACGCCCTTTCGAGCGCCTCGCCGCCGCCACCGGTTGGCGCGCCATTAGCGTCAAGGGTCTGTGCAATGGGGCCGACGCCAATCGTGCTTGAAACCACCACCATTCCCATCTCGGAAAGTGTGCCGTGCCAGGCGGTTGCGGCCCTTGCCCCGAAAAACGTCCCGCCGAATAGCTCGCGATCGCGGCGGGGCGCCAGAACCATTCCTCCAGAAAATGATCCGTCAGGTTTTTCAGTCCAGGCTGCATACCCCAATTATATTCGCCGGTGACGAACACGAAGCCATCGGCATCGCGAATCTTGCCGGCCAGAAGCTGAAGCTGCTCGGGAGCTTTTCCCGGCGGATATCCCTTGTACATTCTGTCGAGCATCGGCAGGTTGACCGCTTTGGCGTCGATCAGCTCGACGGCGTCGCCCCGGCGCCGCAACCGCTCAACCAGGAATTCGGCGAGGCGGATCCCCATCCGGTCGGAACGGTAGGAACCGTAAAAAACCAGGATTTGACTGCTCAATACAGTCCCCCTCAGCAGCTAAACTCACACGACCATACCAGATGATGGAAGACCCCGCCGTGGGTTCAAGTTGGCAATGGCTCGCCGGCCTGCTCCCGGACGATGTAGTCGGCGTACCAGTCCGCCCAGTTTTCGTCATACCCGCCCGTTCGTTTCTCATGCTCGCCATGCGCGACCGCAGCGCGCCGCAGCGTCGCCGCGAGGTCGGCTGCCGAGGTGAAAGTCGTGTCAGCCTCGACACGGCCGGGAAGCCGCGTGGTGATTTCCTGAAGCAACCAGCCATTGCCGTCGGGATCGCTGAACGAGGCCAGCGAGAAATAGCTGCGGCGTTCCGGATCCGGGCCGTCGAGGCGGACACTGCCGAACAAATGCGGCTCGTCGGCTCCGTTGTGCACGTCACCACCGCCGTGAAACGGTCCGCTGACCTTCACCCCGCGGCTGCGCAGATCCTTGCACGCCGCCTCGATGTCGGAGACGATCAAATATAGTCCCTTCGCGGAACCGGGTGCCGCCGCGGTGATATTCGCACCGAAGATGACCGACGCGCCCGATCCCGGCGGCGTGAACTGTATAACGCGATAACCGTCGGCAGCGGGAAATCGGCGTGGAGCCGTCAACCCAGATCGCCGTAGAACTGCTTGGCGCGATCGACGTTCGAAACCGGGACAACGACGATCTCGAGCTTCATGTCGAGCAACCGGGCTTGAGAGGAGGTCATCATGGCTGTTTCCCTGCTGTCGGTCAAAATTCAATGAGACGTGAACACAGAATCCGTAACTGGCCACTCATACATTGATATGACCGTCTTCTTCCGAAGGTCGAATGGAAAAACACACCACTCGAGACGAAATGAAGCACGATGGGTGGCTCATAAGGACGCAGCCAAGGTTTGCACGTTGTTAGGAAACGTGATGGGACGCTTGCTTTCGGTCAATGTAGGCCTGCCGCGCGACATCGCCTGGCAAGGCAAGACCGTGCATACCGGAATCTGGAAGGCGCCGGTTGAGGGTCCCCGCATGGTGCGCCGACTCAACATCGACGGCGACGGACAGGGAGACCTGAATGGCCATGGCGGCGAACGCCGGGCGGTATTCGTCTATCAGATGGATTCGTATCGGTACTGGGAGAGCCATCTGAGACGAAACGACTTCGTTTATGGACAGTTCGGAGAGAATTTCACCGTCGATGGCCTGTCGGACGCCGAGGTGTGTATCGGCGACCGCTACCGGATCGGCGGCGCCCTGTTCGAGGTGACGCAGCCGCGCGTGACCTGTTACCGGCTGGGCATCCGCATGAACGAGCCTGAAATGGCCGCGCTGGTGGTCAAGCACGGCAGACCTGGATTCTATTTCCGTGTGCTGGAGGAAGGCGAAGTGGAGGCCGGCGAGGAGATCACGCAGGTCGCCTCCGGGCCCGAGCGCATGAGCGTTTCCGAGATCGATGCGCTGCTTTACAAGCCCGGCCATCCCCGCGACCAGCTGGAGCGCGCGCTGCGCATCCCGGTGCTGAGCGTTGGCTGGCGTCGTTCCCTCGAGGCGTTGCTCACGCAGCAGCGCGAGGTCGCCGCGACAACGGGCAATGCCGGACTCGGTGCGGTGTCCGGCCCGCCGCCGGCGTGGCGGGGATTCCGTCCGCTTCGCATCTCGCGCAAAGTGCAAGAGAGCGGGAGCGTGACGTCGCTGCTGCTCGAGCCCACGGACGGAGAACCTGTCGCGGCGACCCTCGCCGGGCAGTTTGTCGTACTGCGGCTTGACCCGCCATCAGCGCCTGCGCTGATGCGCAGCTATTCGTTGTCGGGAGCGCCAGGTGCCAGGACCTATCGCGTGAGCGTCAAGCGGGAACACCACGGCGCGGCGAGCGCCTATATCGACGACGGGCTGCAAGTTGGCGACATCGTACAGGCAAGTGCTGCACGCGGCGATTTCACATTACGGCCGGGGGACACGCCTGTGGTACTGTTGAGTGCCGGCATCGGCGTGACGCCGCTGCTCGCGATGCTTCATGCGCTGGCGGCCCAAGCATCGACGCGGGAAATCTGGTGGCTATACGGAACCCGTAACGGCCGCGAACATCCGTTTGCCGAGGAGATGCGTGGACTTCTCAAATCACTTGCCCACCACCACACACATATCTGCTACAGCTCGCCGGATCCGCAGGATCGGGTCAACGTTGATTTCGACACGCCTGGGCATCTGAACGCGCGAGTCATCGGTGAACTCAACCTGCCGCGCAATGGCGATTTCTATATCTGCGGACCGTCGAGCTTCATGAGCGATCTGACTGCCGGGCTCAAAGAATTGGGCATCACGGCAGATCGCATCCACACCGAGATATTCGGTGCCGGTCCCTCCATTACCCCAGGTATTGCGGCTCAGCCGCGTCGGCCGCCGCATTTGCCGGCAGGCGCTCCCGGCTCGGGACCAATGGTTTCGTTTGCCCGTAGCGGTCTCAATGTCCGCTGGGGGCCATCGTTCCCCAATCTGCTCGAGCTGGCCGAGGCCTGCGACGTTCCCGTGCGGTATGCGTGTCGAACCGGGGTCTGCCACACCTGCGAGAGCGGCCTTGTGGCAGGAAAAATCGGCTACCGCCCTGACCCGGTCGACGCCCCGGCGGATGGCATTGTGCTGATCTGCTGCGCGCAGCCCGAGGCCGACGTCGTGATCGATTTGTAACGGCGTGCGGCCTGCACGCTCACGCTTACCAAATGATGGAGGACTTCAGATGCGACCCGACATGGTGCCCGGAGCTGTTTTCCCCGACTACGAACTCAGCGATCACACAGCAAAACATCGAAAGCTCTCCGAACTACAGGGAAAGGACCCGATGGTGCTCGTCCTCAGCCGCGGCGCCTTCTGCCCGAAGGACCGCCGTCAGGCTGAAGGTTTGCTGCAACTTCATCGTGAGATGGAGGTCGGCTATTGCCGGCTGGTCACGATCAGCACCGACAACATCACCCAGACCAACGAAAACCGCAGCGGCATCGGCGCGCACTGGCCCTTTCTCTCCGATCCGCGGCGCGTCGTTCAGAAGGATCTCGACATCGCCGAATACACCGACCCCGAACACAATCCCATGATCCCGCACGTGATCGTGCTGGAGCCCGGCCTTGTCATTCACAGGATTTACAATGGCTACTGGTTCTTCGGGCGGCCCACGATCGAAGAGCTCAGACAAGACCTGCGTGCTGTCAGCCAAAAATGCAGGCCGGACTGGGACATCACCACGCCCGAGCTTAAAGCTGCGTGGCAGCAGCGCCGTAAGGAACGCTTCTATCCATACGGCAAGAGCTTTGCACGAACTCTCGGCGAGCAAGGTTAGGAGCAGACGCTGTGTCTGCCCCACCTCTCTCGCCTGCGAACGGAACGTGGAAGTTGTCATTTTTACCCTCGCGGCTGCGCGCCACGCAATTCAGCTCGCCGCGGCCCGGGGGATAAATCCGGGCACGCCGGTCTCCACCACCGAGTTGAACCTGACGTTGGTGGTGATGCGGTCCCGAATTTCCCGCATGGCGTCCTCAGGCAGGGTCGAAATGTCAAAGTTCTCCCGGATGCGCACAGCTTTGGTCGAGGTGGTCAGGAAAGCGGTACCGCGCTGGACAGCCCAGGCCAGCACCACTTGCGCCGGCGTCTTGTGCACACGCTGTGCGATGGCTGTTATCACCGGGTCGGCCAGCACGTTCGGTTCCATGGCGTGTCCGACTGCAGCAAACGCCTGCAGCACAATTCCATGCTCCCGGCAGAAGTCGACCAGCTCCCATTCCGGCAGATAGGGATGGGATTCCACCTGCACGACCGATGGCTTGATCCGCGCCGCCGAAACGATCTCCCGCAGCTTCTCCAAGGTTATGTCCGACAAGCCGATCGACCTTGCGTGCCCGTCGTCAACGAGGCGCTCCAGCGCCCGCCATGTCTCCAGTAACGTAACGCCTGAATCGTAGATGACCCGCCCCTGTTCGTCCCTTGGATCCTGCTCGTCGCCCGGTTTGAAGGCAAAGGGGGTGTGGATGATGTAGCAATCGATATGGTCTACCCCCAGTCGTCGGCGACTGCCGTCGAAGGCAGGCTTGACCCGTTCCGGACGATGATTGGTGTTCCAGAGCTTGGTGGTGACGAACACGTCCTCGCGCCGAACAGTCCCGGCCTTGAGCACTTCCTGCATCGCCTCGCCAACCGCTTCTTCATTGCGATAGCGTTCCGCGCAATCGAAATGTCGAAATCCCGTTTCCAATGCAGCCTTCGTAGCCTGCCTGGTCACGAGCGGATCAGGGATCAGGGTGCCAAATCCCGCGGCAGGCATCAAAACAGATCCATGGTTGAGGCGAATACGTGTGTCGCGAAGCGTGTCAGGTGCCGTCATGGAAATACTCCTTCATTTGACGCTAATTGGCTGGCCGGGCTTGTGGAGAAAAAGCACGAGTGGGCTCACGATCAGCATGGCCAACATCAGGATTTTGAACTGGTCGATGACGGCGACGACGGCCGCCTGCTGGGTGATCATCCCGTTGAGCGCGGCAAGGCTTGGCTTGGCGATTGAACCCGCGACATGGGCTGCGGCGCGGTACGGCGTGAGGTTCTTTGCCAGCGCCAAATGCATGGCCTGGGTGTTGTTGTAGAAGAAGATCTGGACGACGGCGATGCCGATCGTGCTTCCATAGACGCGCGACAGGCTCAACAGGGCGGTGCCTTCGGGCCGTAATTTTGGATCGAGCGCGCTGAACGCCACCTTACCGAGCGACGGAAGCAACATGCCAAGACCGGTACCCTGAAGCAGAGTCGCTGCGACCACCAGTCGCTGATCCATCGCCGGTGAATAGCCGAGCATAAGCGAATTGGCATAGATCACCGCCGCCATGCCGCCGGCTATGAACACCCGACTGTCAATTCGTGCCGGAGCGAAGCCCATCAGCGCCACCGTCCCCACCAGCGTGACACCTCGTGCAAGGGTCATGTAGCCGGTGGTATCAACCGGATATTCGAGCAATTCCTCCAGCATCGGCGAGGTCAACGCCAGGGTCGGCAGCAGGACGAAGCCGACGGCAAAGAACATGATCGTCGAAAGAATGAAATTACGATCCCTGAACAGCGACTTGTTGAGAAAATGCCCGTCCGTCGTCATGATGTGCACGGTGAAGAGATAGAATCCCAGCGCCGAGAGAGCCGCTTCGGTCCAGATTTCCGCCGAGGCAAACCATTCCAGGCGTTCGCCGCGGTCAAGCACCGTCTGGAGGCCAATCATGCCAACCGATAAGGTCGCAAGGCCGAGGAGATCGAAGCGCGCGTTCTGCTCCGCTCTTTTCTCGGGAAGGAACAGTGCCACTGTCAGGGAGATGAATGCAGCCATCGGCAGGCTGAAATAGAAGATCGAACGCCAGCCGTGATATTCGCTGAGCCAGCCGCCGATGCTCGCCCCGCTGCTGATGCCAAGCACGATGCACACCGACCACACCAACGTGATCCGGGCATGACGCGGCTGCGGCAGCACATCCAGCAGGGTAGCCAGCGACAAAGGCGCGAACACGCCACTCGCGGCTCCCTGGACGATCCGGGCGAACACGAACTGGAGTGAGGTCGTCGCGAGCGTGTTGAGGATCAGCCCGACCACGAAGACGGCAAGAGCCACCTGATAAACCGTTTTGCGGCCGAAGCGCCCCGCGAGCCAGCGCGCCATCGGCATCACTGCGGCGCCCGCCGTCATATAGGCGGTAAACACCCAGCCGACCTCGTCGTTGCCCATCGACAGCGTGCCCTGGATATGCGGCAGCGCCGCGTTCGGCAGCGAGATGTTCACCGCCTCCATGTAGGTCGCCATCAGGGCCGCCACTGTGATGGCTCGATGGTTCCGGGTTGCAGTGCTCGCTGCGAGGGACGCGCTCATTTGGCCGCCTCCGTCGCGAGCACGAATTGGAGCGGATGGCGCCAGGTGCGGCGGTGGCCGGTGTCGACCCGCGCGGTCACGCTGATGCCGGAGAATAACGGCCGGTTCGGATCAACCTCATCAAGCTCGAGGCGCACCGGCAGACGCTGCACGACCTTGACCCAATTGCCGGTCGCATTCTCGGGCGGCAGCACCGCGAAATCGGAGCCAGTGCCCGGACTCATGCTGACGATATGAGCCCTGAATGTACGATCCGGATAGGCATCGACGTCGATCGTCGCCTCCTGGCCTGCACGCATGTGAGCGAGACCGGTTTCGCGGAAATTCGCCTCGATCCAGACGCGCCGGCTCGACAGCAGCGAGAACACGGGCGCCCCGGCATTAACGAAGCCGCCGACCTGCAAATCGTCAACCTTCGTCACGATGCCGTCGTCGGGTGCCCTCACCGTCGCATAGGACAGATCGAGCCGGGCGCGGTCCAGCTGCGCCCTGGCGGCGCGAACCGTCGGATGGCGGTCGATATCGATGTCCGGATCGCCGTTCAATGCAATGACGGTGCTGGCGATCTGCTGTTCGGTCGACGAGATATGCTGACGGGCGACCTTGAGATTGGTCTCGGCGCGCTCGTAGACCGCGCGCGGGGTGAAATCGGAAGCGACCAGCGCTTTCTTTCGGTCATACTCGCGCTCGTCAAAAGCCGCCGAATCCCTGGCCGACTGCAGTTCGGCCTGTTGTTGGCGATAGGTGGCCTTTAGCGCCTCGATTTGCAGGCGCGCGCTGCCGAGATGCCCGTCGGCTTGATCGACCGCAATCTGGTAGGGCTCCGGATCGATCCGGAACAGGACCTGTCCCTGCCGGACCCGCTGATTATCCTCGACGGCGATTTCCACCGCCTGGCCGGCAACCCGGGCGTTGATGGTCACCTTTGCCGCGCGAACGAAGGCGTTGTCGGTGGAGACATAAGGCTCGGCAGCAAGGTACACGGCGGCGCTGATGGCGGCCACCAGGATCGGCACCACCAGCATCAATGGCCGGCGCAGCCGTTCCCTGAGGCTCCTTCTGCGCAACTCCGTCACGCGGACGGGTGCGGCGCCCTCGAGAACCCGATCAAGCTGCGTCTCCGCCGCAAGCTCTCCCGTTGCGGCAGAGCCAACAGCGAAGTCCCCGACCTGGTGGAATTCCTTGCCGTCGCCTATCCCGCCGGCGACTGGCGCAAAACCGAGCTGCATGGAAGCGCTCACCTCTATTTCATTTTGTAACGATCACTATAAATACGGTACGACGACGCGGCAATCAAGAGTGCCGGTCTATTGAATTTTGTAACGATCCATCTAAATATGAGGCGAAGAGGCTCGACCGGAATATTTGCGGTATGGCACGAAAAAGCAGCGACACCGTATCTCCCCGCCGCGGACGGCCGCGGGCCTATGACACACAGGCCGCACTCAAGCGGGCAACTGAGACATTCTGGAAGACCGGCTACTCCGGCACTTCCCTCGACAACATCGCCGCCGCAACCGGCATGAGCCCGCCGAGCCTCTATGCCGCCTTCGGCAACAAGCACGCGCTGTATCTGGAGGCGCTCGCCCGCTATTGGGAGATCAGCCTGGCCGCCACGCGCGAAGCTCTCGCAGAGGACCGTCCCTTGGGCGAAAGCCTGATGCGTGCCTTTGAGGCAGCGCTGTCGATCTATTTTTCAGGAAAGGGCAGCGCGCGGGGCTGCTTTGTGATCGGGACCGCGCTAACCGAAGCCGTCGACGACGCCGCGATCCGGAACATTGTAGCGGCGGGACTGCGGACCATCGACGCCGATTTTGAAGCCCGCTTCCGCACGGCGCTTGAGGGAGGTGAGCTGAAGCACGATGCGGATCCCACGGCACTTGCGGTCCTCGCATCAGCCACAATGCACACCATCGCGATCCGCGCCCGTGCCGGCGCTCGCCGTGCCGAACTGAGTGAGATTGCCCGGAAGGCGGTGACCATAATCTGCGGATGAGATTCCGTGAAGCGTCGAGCAACCGTTGCCCGCTACGCGATGAGGATGGCTCGTACATTGTCGTTTTTCCTCCGCTGAAGGGTCGACGCATTCTGCAAGCCGCTGGACGTGCGCGGCTATAGAACCCTCGGCGGACGCCGGTCATATCAACGTATGAACGCCGCCGCTGCTGAACCGGATTGGCAAGCGTCAGCCGCTTGCATGACAATCCCAAGCGCCGAGCAACATGCACACGGCGGGTTGCGCGCGACATATCAGGCGACACGTCTTCGTCTGAGGAAGATCAGAAGAGTAATGCCCAGAAACGCGAGGGTGGCTGCGGCTATCATGCCGAAACGCGCGAGTGCCAGCAGCGGAGAGGAAGGACCGCCGCGGCGCGCCTCGGCGACCTGTTGTTCAGTGATGATGTTATCGCCTGCCCCATACTGGGCGAGCACATAATTGCCTAGCGCCGCAATGTTGAGATCGCTGAGTGCATTGGCGTCGGTCGTGCGCCCGCCGAAGCCGGGCATGAAGGCCTGTCTTCCCGACGTCGTCCGATTCACGCCGTAGAGAATCGTCGCAACCAGGTTAGTCGCGTTCTTCGCGCCAGTGGCCGAGTTCCAGAACAGGCTCGGATAGTAGCCATCCTTGCTGCCTTGGCCTTCAGCCGAATGGCAGGAGGTGCAATTGCCTCGAAACAGCTCCGCGCCGCCGGCAGCGGATTCGCTATCGGACCTGATGGCGGTGCGTCCGCGCAACCGTCCAAGCTCAGAGGACATCTTTCCAGCCGCGAAGCGGGAAGTGTCGACCGCAGGGTCCGAGACGGCCGGAATGCTCTTTACATACGTCGCGATCGCATCGAGGTCCGTGGCCGCAAGGTGCTGAAAGCTGTTTTCGACTGCTTCCGCCATACTTCCGGCCGCCTGCGCTTTTCCGGATAGATGTCCCGTGCGCAGATACACCACCAGATCTTCCTTGGTCCAGCTTCCAATGCCGCTTATCGGGTCCGACGTGATGTTCGGCGCGTACCAGGCGCCGACTTGTGCGCCCGACAAAGCGCGGCTCGCGTCCTCCTGCATCAGAAAGCCGCGTGGCGTGTGACAGGTGCTGCAATGCGCGGCGGCCTGCGCGAGATAGGCGCCCCGATTCCATTCCGCCGATTGATGCGGATGCGGCACGAAGGTTGCCGTGCTCAGGAACAGTAGGTTCCAGCCTATCATCGACGCGCGGACGTTCATCGGAAGCGGCAACTGGGTCGGCGGCGAGCGCTGTTCGACGGGCTTCACCGCCAGTGCGAAGTACAGGTAAAGCGCATGCGCATCGTCGTCCGTGAACTTGGCATAGGACGTGTATGGCATCGCAGGATAGAGGTTGGCGCCATCGCGTCGAACTCCGCGACGGAGCGCCCGCGAAAAGTCTTCCTCGGTGTAGTGGCCAATCCCGAAATCGACCGACGGTGTGATATTGGTCGAATAAATGGTTCCGAGCGGCGTCGAGATGGCCAGCCCGCCAGCGAAAGGCTTGCCTCGTGGTACCGTGTGGCAGGCGCCGCAGTCAGCGGCAACCGCCAGATATTCCCCGCGCCTGATCGCAGCAGCCGTTTGCCCCGGCGAATCAGCCGCCTGACAAATGCCGGTCGCCGCGATTGTGGCAAAACAGATGAGCAGCGCGCCGAGGTGTCGACTGCAGTTGCCCATGATCAGCCATGCTTGAGTTGATTGGTGATCGCGTCAGCCGCCTTCAGCGCCAGCGCCGTCATGGTCAGCGTGCTGTTCGAAGCCGTTGCGCTGGGCATCGCGCCGCCGCCAGGCAGGAACAGGTTGGCGTGATCGTGCGCCCGGCAGTCGGCATCCACCACCGCTGTCGCCGCTTCCGCCCCCATGATGCAGCCGCCCATTATGTGGTCGCTGTTGAGAAACTCGGGCGACAGTTGGAACTTGGTAGCGCCGAGTTCGGCAGCCAATTGCTGCAGCCGCGGCACGGTGTATTCTTTGGCGCTTTGGCGCACGTAATCGCCGACGTCGTAATGAATATTCGGCTTGTTGATGCCGAGCCAATCTTTCTTGCTGGACAGCGTCAAACGGTTGTTTGCGGAAGGCAGTATCTCATGCTCCACGGTCAACCTTGCAGTGCAAGCGGAAAGCCGCCGGATCTCGCTATCCAGAGCCTTGCCAACCAGACCTTTTTTCAGCGCGGCCGCCGCACCGAGGGGGCTGCGGGCGAAGTTCTCCATCCGGAACATCGCTCCGGCGTAGCGGCTGCGGAATTCGCCCTGCGTGGTATTGAGGATGCTACTGCTCTGAACCGGACCGACGCCTGTCCACAGCGGTTCTTTGAGCTCCAGCTCCGCTGTGAGCTTCGGCTGATCCATCATGTTGCGACCAACCTGATCGGAGCTGTTCGCGACACCGTTAGGATTGCGCTCGTTCTTTGACAGCAAAAGCAGCTTTGGCGTCTCAATACCGTTGCAGGCAATCACGAAGATCTTGGCCGTGACCCTGTGCGAGCGCTTGTCCGGGTCGAAATAGTGAACCGCCTCGACCGAATTCTTCTCGCCTGTCTCGATTCGATAAGCGACCGCATTGGCCAGGATTTTGCCGCCCTTGGCCTCGATCTTTGGCAAAGCCGTCGCCGCATCGTACTTGGCGGCGATCGGGCATACCGGAAAACAGTTGTTGTTGCCGCAACACGCCGGCCGGCCGTCATACGAGACGCCGCTATTGCGAGCCTGAGGCGCCGGCAGGTTGATCATCCCAATTCTCGCGGCGGCCTCGGTAAAACGATGCTCACCGGGACCGAACGGAATTGGTCCCATCGGATAGGGTTTTGAGCGCCTGCCATTTGGCGGCCATTGCAGCGTCGGGTCGAATGGACCGCTCACGCCGATCGCGTATTCCGCGCGCGTGTAGTAGGGCTCGATAATTTCGTGGCTGAATGGCCAGTCCCGGCCGACCCCATATAGGCTTTTCAGACGCATGTCCTCGGGCGTCAGACGCCAGCAGATTCCGGCCCAGTGCCAGGTCGCGCCTCCCGCATAGCGGACATAACCCTGGAGATACGCCCGGGCATTCGGTCCTTCCAGTTGAAGGTATTGCTCGTGCTCTTTGGCCGTCCGCGTTTCGAGATGCGGCGCCCACGGCTTCGGTGGATACGGCGCATTCCAATGAAACAGCCTCAGGCTTGGCGGCAGATTCCGGAAATTCTCGACAACTCGCCAGCGATCGACGCGCGGACCGGCTTCGAGCATCAGCACGGACAAGCCGGCGTCTTGGGCCTGTTGCGCGATCAGACAACCGACAACCCCGGTTCCCACGACGACGATGTCTGCACTGTATTCGCTCGCCATCTGGATAATTCCTCTCTCGAGAGCACCGCGTTCAGAATTGAGGCATATTGCTCAGTGGGGGCGCCTCAGCCGTCCATCCATTCGGTCCGGAGATCGCGTAGGACGGAATGGTCATGATGTCCCTCGTCGGCTGATACATGAGCGCATATTCGTAAGCGAACACCTCGGCATCGGGAGCGTCGGTTACGACGCCGAGATACCAAGCCGAAATGATCGAAAGCGCGGCATCTTTCAGCGGGCCGTCCGGAACATCGGCAAAGAAGTCCTCAACGACTCGCGCGTTCCTCTCTCGTGCGATCGCAAGGAGCCCGTCGATTTGCTGTGACAGCGACAGATTCAGCGCGCCCATCGCGGCCGCCATGCGCTTCCCGACCTCCGCGTTGAGACGGTGCGGAACCAGCAGTGACGAAATTTCCATGAACCGCGCCGCAGCTTGATCAGGCGACGAGGTCGGCGCCGCAAGGGCGGGCACCGCTGGGAGCGCGGCAATCCCGACGACTAGCAGCCCACCCACCAGCAGCTCGCGGCGAGCGAGACTGAATGCCGAAGGGGAATCGTCGCGGTACCGGTCGCGCATATGCGTACACCTCGCTGTTAAGAGCCATGGCGCTGTTCGATCCTGCAAGCCACTGGCGTGTTCGGCCATACAACCCTCAGCGGAGTGCGATCATATCAAGGTATGAGCGGACATCATGAGGCGACGACTGGCGCGATCGATAACAGCGCCCTACGTGCGAGGTACCAGGGATTGTAGCGCGAAGCGAAGGTCGGAGGATGAGATGGATGATCGAACTGTACGTATCGCGCTGGAGCGTCATTGGGAGGCTTCGGACGCCAGCGATTTCAAGGTCGAACACGAAATCTACCGTGACGATGCCGTGCTTGTTTATCCGCAATCGGGCGAGCGGATCCGCGGCCAGCACAATATTCAGGAGAGCCGAACCGTCCAGCCAAATAAGAAGCGTTTTACAATCCGGCGAATAATCGGCGGCGGCGTTCTCTGGGTCACTGAATTCGTGCTTACCTATGACGGCATACCATCCTACGCGGTGAGCATCATGGAATTTCGCGACGGATTGGTAGCCAACGAAACGCAATATTTCGCCCACGGATTCGACCCCGGACCCTCGCGTGCACATCTTCTTGAGCCATTCGTCACCACAAGCTCTTAGGATCATCAAGACCAAAGCCCGGAGCATCGATAGCGATCTACGAGAGCGCGGAACTGCGTTGCCCCCGCTATTGTGGGCAGTGCGAGGCTGAACCCAGTCTCCCAAGGGCGAACTCATTGTCCGCTCGAATGTGCGGGTCGTGGGCGGACGTTCCGAGCCCCGCACGCCCAAGATGGGGCCGCGCTGTGACGTCCTTTCGATTACCACACGCGCATGTCGTTCAAACCGTCGTCAAGACTAGATATGGCGTCTGGATCGAGATCCAGAACTCTGGCTAATCCCGTTTGTTCGAAGGGAGCCGTGTTCTTTGGGATCATTCTCCGGAACAACTAGTACCGGAGCTTCGTCATATCCTTTTCGGCTACTGTAGAAAACAAGTGCCATTAGGCCAAAACCAACGGCGAGAGAAAAGAGCTGGTCCCGCTTGTCTGAACAGACTTTCCGCGTCGATAAGTGGAGCCTCTGCCGAGATTAGGCCGCCACGCGGAGCGGCGGAAGGTTGAAGTAGGCTTGATCCGGGGTCATGTCGTC
>NZ_JADPKQ010000435.1:0-807 GCF_023074015.1 Bradyrhizobium sp. 142 | reverse complement strand
CACAGCCGTTGCCCGCTGCACGATCTTGTCCTCGAGGGCCGCGATCGCCAGCGGGCGCTGCCGTCCGTCCGGCTTTGGGATGTAGACCCGCCGCGACGGCTGCGGCCGGTACGCTCCCCGGTGGACACGGGCATGCAGATCCTCAAGGTTGGCCTTGAGATCTTGCTCATAGTCCCGCCACGTCACCCCGTCCGTGCCCGGCGCGGCATGCTTCTTCAACGCGAAGAACTCCGCCTCGAGCAGGTCGGGATCGATGTGGTGAAGCAGCGCGGTGAACCTCTCCTTCTTCCTTTCCCTTGCAGTTCGTCGTATGCGCTCCAGCGCCTGTGTCACGCTCGTCCGGCTCGGCGTCCGGGTCGTGCTTTGCTGGTCCGCATTCCCCTTGGTCGCGGCCCTTCGCTCCACCAGCTCCTTTCGCAGATCGCTCTGCCTCGTTCGCCGGCTTCGCCGCTACTGTGGCCACGTCCGACTTCCCGCGTTCGTTCGTCATCGGCTTCGGCTCCTCGCCTTCCCGATGCAGACCGAAGGCGCATGCCGCCTGCGGTCGAACGCGGGACCTCCCAGGTTCCGGCGCGGTCCCTTACTGCGTGATGGGGTCTTCGACCACGGCAGAGCGTCAGCCCCTCGCATAACGGGACCGCACATGTTGCCTTCGACGTTGCTTACCGCCTCGGCCTCTGCGAGTTTCTGTCTTTCGCGGCTCAATAGCCACCCCACAGCATCGTTGTGTACGCTTCGCTGCCGCCGTCGCCGACGACACCGCAACACTCACTACCGGGCGCCCGCTACGGCTTACCCGGACCGGAC
>NZ_JADPKQ010000295.1:0-807 GCF_023074015.1 Bradyrhizobium sp. 142 | reverse complement strand
CACAGCCGTTGCCCGCTGCACGATCTTGTCCTCGAGGGCCGCGATCGCCAGCGGGCGCTGCCGTCCGTCCGGCTTTGGGATGTAGACCCGCCGCGACGGCTGCGGCCGGTACGCTCCCCGGTGGACACGGGCATGCAGATCCTCAAGGTTGGCCTTGAGATCTTGCTCATAGTCCCGCCACGTCACCCCGTCCGTGCCCGGCGCGGCATGCTTCTTCAACGCGAAGAACTCCGCCTCGAGCAGGTCGGGATCGATGTGGTGAAGCAGCGCGGTGAACCTCTCCTTCTTCCTTTCCCTTGCAGTTCGTCGTATGCGCTCCAGCGCCTGTGTCACGCTCGTCCGGCTCGGCGTCCGGGTCGTGCTTTGCTGGTCCGCATTCCCCTTGGTCGCGGCCCTTCGCTCCACCAGCTCCTTTCGCAGATCGCTCTGCCTCGTTCGCCGGCTTCGCCGCTACTGTGGCCGCGTCCGACTTCCCGCGTTCGTTCGTCATCGGCTTCGGCTCCTCGCCTTCCCGATGCGGACCGAAGGCGCATGCCGCCTGCGGTCGAACGCGGGACCTCCCAGGTTCCGGCGCGGTCCCTTACTGCGTGATGGGGTCTTCGACCACGGCAGAGCGTCAGCCCCTCGCATAACGGGACCGCACATGTTGCCTTCGACGTTGCTTACCGCCTCGGCCTCTGCGAGTTTCTGTCTTTCGCGGCTCAATAGCCACCCCACAGCATCGTTGTGTACGCTTCGCTGCCGCCGTCGCCGACGACACCGCAACACTCACTACCGGGCGCCCGCTACGGCTTACCCGGACCGGAC
>NZ_JADPKQ010000451.1:0-807 GCF_023074015.1 Bradyrhizobium sp. 142 | reverse complement strand
CGACGGGCAAAACACCTGCGAGGGCCGTCAAGCCGCCGCTACAAAAATATTCCGCTTTACCGAAATTCGGAAACGGCGTATGTGTCGTCCATCCCGGCTCGACCTTGAGGGGCGATCGTACGTCGTCACGTTTCGCGAGCCGGGGTTGCGGTGGACGCGGCAGCGTCGGCATGAGAGGTGCGGGCAGGGCGGGTAGTCCCTGTGAGCCCGAGGCCGCGTGCGGACGAGCGGCGCTGAAAGGTTCGTCTCGCCAACATTCTCCGGCGCGTGTGCATACTGCTGGGGACCCTGTGGCGAAGATGAATGCGCGTACGGCAAAACCGTGTGGTCCTGGCCGTCGTTGCTACGGTCAAGCTTTTCGCGGAGGCGTTAGCGAGCCCAACCGGGTGGACTGCGTCGTCAATTCGTGGGGGCGAGGGAGGCCAGAACGAACTCGGCTCCCGGGAGAGCACGGCATAAGCCGTCAAGCCACTGCGCAGGGAAGGCCGAGTGTTCGGCGACACCTGTATGCTGCTGTGCGGTTTTTCTGCGTGTGCTTTTCGCGCAGCGGACCGCGGGTGCCAGCCGGCACCCGGTCTTCCCTGCGCCCTCTTGGCTTTGAGAGGGCGAAGCGACGAAGCAGAGCTCGGGCGAAACGCGCCGCGAGAAGGCAAAGGCGCGTCTGGCTGAATTGGACGTAGATTTGCAACAAGCACCAACCCATCACCGTCATCCTGAGGTGCGCGCTCTGCGGCGCATCGCGCTGCAGAACAAGCCTCGAAGGGCGACGGCCCGGCTGCATAGGGGCCGCTCATCCTTCGAGGCTCC
>NZ_JADPKQ010000321.1:0-808 GCF_023074015.1 Bradyrhizobium sp. 142 | reverse complement strand
ACATAAGCCTGCGACACGGGGGCGCAAGGGCTTCGGTCCAGGATGTTCGACTTTAACTTGGTACCGATGTCGTTTCTGTTGGCTCTCGCCGGCATAATGCTGGCGGCGGACCTCGTGAAGCACGCTTCAGGGGGAAAGTGCGAACCTGCTGTGGGTGCGATTGGAACACCGGCGGGTCCCGGAATGAGTGGCCGGTTCTTGTGACGAAATCGCCGAGACAATGCCCCGGCCGTTCAAATCCTACCAGCTTCTTTTCAGCCATGATATTTTATGGACCGTGAAGGATCTCGTAGAAGCGCAGCTGAAAGGTACACCGGCTCAGTGTGACCACTTTGACCCATCCGTATATCAACGATCCAAAGTATTGGCGCGAGCGAGCTGAGGAGCTCCGCTCCATCGCAAAACTCCTGGATGACACAGACGCTAGACAGCGCGCTTCCGATCGCGCCTAGATGCGAACCTCAGATGTGAGGAGCGGGGTAACTGATCGTGTTGACGGCAGGCGGCGGTACTCGGGTTGTCGCCTGACGACACCGCTACCATTTAAGGTGGGTGAATACTTGCCTCGGCGCGCGACTTTGGAATCTGGAGCCTCGTTGATGCATCATGGTCTGATCCCTGACAGTGCTGCTATCGCCGTACTCGCGACGCTCATCGCCCAAGGCGCAACAAACCGTGCGGACGCTGCATCACTGGCAGAGGTGCGGCGGAATGGTATCCTACGCCTCTGCGCCAACCCATCCGCACTTCCTTATTCGAACCTCACCGATAGAGGCGGTCTTGCCGGGTTCGAAGTCGAACTCGCGGA
>NZ_JADPKQ010000038.1:0-809 GCF_023074015.1 Bradyrhizobium sp. 142 | reverse complement strand
TGCCGGTATGGCCTTGCGATGGGTCGCGGCCGGCATGATCGAGGCCAACAAGGGCTTCCGACGATTGAAGGCGCATAAGCAATTGTCGGTTCTGCGTGCAGCCCTTCAAGCTCACCACGATCGCATGACTATCAAGCCCGTTGCCCCCGTCACGAGGGCCGCGTAACATTCTTCTGGCAACGTCGGCCCGACGTAGTTCAACAGCGATCGGGACATCTCCTCTGCAACAAAATCCGCCCTTTGCAGAATTCCGGGACCGGCTCTGGCCAGAACGAACTTCAAACTGGATCAAGCCGTGGGGCTTGGTCAGTTCCGCCACAGCGGCTACGAGCTGACTGACCAGCGCGTAGCGCCGGCTACAATTGGCGCAAGTCGTATACGTGGCATTGAATAACGTTATTAATAAAATTATCATTAATAAAATTATCACAGAAAGTCGGCATCGTGAGCGTCACAACAATTAAATATAAAATGCTTTCGCGAGCAAGACGCGATTACAAAAAGCATGCCAATTCAGCCGATGTGGTCCCTGTGCTAGCATTACAGTTGCCGTTTTGCTTTGAGATGCGCGCGCTGAGCGGCAGCCTGGTGAGCTCTGCGCCAGAATGACCATGCGATGACATGCGCGGGTTGGATCCGCTTTCGAGCAAGCCTGATGGCGATGCGGCGGATTTCCTGGATTGACCAACGGATCAGCGGCGGCGTGGGTGTGCTTTGGCTTTTGCCGGGGGGCGGCGTTTGGTTTTTTTGGGCGGTGGCGGATTGGCGCGATGGCGGATCGCCGCCATCATGGCGAAGGCGAGCATCAC
>NZ_JADPKQ010000472.1:0-46633 GCF_023074015.1 Bradyrhizobium sp. 142 | reverse complement strand
GCCAGCTCGACAGGCTCAGTTCGATAACGGCGATCAGCGTGCCGTCCGGGTCGAGGGGGCTCGGGGATCGGCTCAGATCGTTCAATTTCTGCATGGGGCGCTCCATCGGTTCACATCAGCAACGATGGATGCAATATCCTCGCCGCCGCCCCATAGCATCTCCCTTGGAGGCTTGCGGACGCCGGCCCCGTGCGCACCGCCCCACCGTCATGGGGCCGGCATCCGAAACCCTTCACAGGAGCGGACATCGGATATCATCAAATAGGCCCAGGTGACCTTACTCATTGCTCGATTTCGGTCTTCGCCACCACCTCCGGATCATCAAATACTGCCCTGTGCAACACGCCAGCCCCACTGCAGCAACCATTGTGTAAAGGGTGAGGACCGAAACGAAGTTAATCGGGTGGCTTTCGTAAGTGATGACCTGCCATTTCGTGACGTTATCCGTCCCGCGAAAAGAGGCGAGCAGCCCGCCTGTCGTGTACCAGCGGCACAGCTGGGAAAGCCCCAGCCATGCCATGAATAGGCTGGCCCCCAACCGGCAACATAACTGCCGATCGATCTTAAAATGGTCAGCCATCCCACCATACGCGCCGTTTTTGCCATGACTTCAGCAAATTCTGCCACCTTGTATTTAAAACAAAGCTACTAGAAGTTGAATGACGCTACGAATAGTCAAACCGTCTGCATAAGCGGTCATTGAATTGCGGCGACTCAAATGTCGGCTAGCCGCCGTGTCCTGTCGAGTTGGAGAGGCGAAGGGAATGAGACTAATCATTTTGACGATCAGCACCCTTGTGCCGATTGTAGCTGCTACCGCGCAGCCGCTGTCGCCAGGCGACATAGAAAAGCGTCAGCTTGCAACAATGCGGAGTGACGTTGGCAGGCTCTTTCGCGGTGCAAACCCCGACAATGAGGGGCTGGAGCTTTGCCCCTCTGTTTATGGCCGCTTTTCCGAATGTGAACTTGTGTCGCTTGCCTCGTTCAAAGTCACGGGACTCGTTCTCGGTAACAAAACTGATGGCATCTATCTTGCGAAGTTTTACAAAATTCGCACTTCCGCAGGCCTGGTGGGATACATTTCGTTTCGCCGGCGGGACCGGTTTGTTGATCTAACCTCTCCATCGCGTTCGAACATGAGGTAGAGCTGTACGTCCGCTTCACCGCGCTCTCGCGAGCATCGAGCCGCTCAGCCTGTCCACGAAACTACTCCGTTCTCGCGCATGCAACAGCGCAGACTTCACACCTGCGCTGCAAATCGATCGATCAGCCATTGCGTTGCAGGACCTGGCGGCGTTTGGACTCGCCAAATCGCCTGCAGCGGATACAGCGCATCCTTTACGCCATGGATATCCAGCCCGATGAGCCGTCCTGCCTCGAGGTCGCCGCGGACCATGAATTCCGGCATCAAGCCCCAACCGATCGCGGCCAATAGCAAGGCGTGCTTCACGCCGAGATCTGCCAGCCGCCATGTCTTGCTGCTCACGACACCGAAATCCTGGCCTTGTGTCAGTGGCGAACGGTCGGTCAGAACCAGCTGGATGTGCTCGCGCAGCTCACCAGGCGAATGTCGCCGCGAGCGTGCCAGTGGATGAGACGGCGATGCGACCGGGATTAGCCTGACGTTTCCAATCTGCTGCCTGTCCATGTCATCCGGAAGTGGATGCATGGCGCAGTTGATTCCAAGCCGTGCGGTGCCGTCTGCCAGGAGCTGGGTCACCGCACCAAGCGCTTCCGCATGCACCCGTAGCTGAACTGTCGGATACGCAATTTGGAAGGCCTGCAGAGCGTCGACCAGGCGGGAGGTTGGGAGCATCACGTCAGCGACCAGAGAAACCTCCGCTTCCTCGCCTTCGCGGAGGCTCGCGGCCTTGGCGCGCATCTTCTCCATGCCTTGCAGAACTGAGCGTGCGTGAGCGAGCAGCGCACGTCCGGCTTCGGTCAGTTCAGGCTTCTTTGTCCCCGAGCGATCGAACACGGCAACCCCGAGCTGATCCTCGAGATTGTCTATCCCGTAAGCGATCGCCGAGGTGGCACGGTTCAGGCGTCGTCCGGCCGCGGCGAAGCTGCCGCACTCCACCACCGTCGCCAGAATCTGGAGCTGATCGATTGTGGGCGTACCGACCTTCATTTCTAAAATCCTGAATAATCTGTTCGATATTATCTGCATTTTCTGAAATGCGGAAGGGGACTATCGCTCGCCCATTGGTTCAAACGAGATCGCCCATGAATCCCCTCACACTCCCGCGCGAGCGCAACGTCGCGACCCTCCACGCCGCCTTCCATACCCTTGAAGGAGATGGATTCGAGGTTCGTCGCGCCATCCCATCGTCCGCCTTTGAGGCCATTGGGCCGTTCATCTTCCTTGATCATTTCGGGCCGATCGAGGTGCGGCCGGGCGAAGCCAAGGGCGCCTCGGCTCATCCTCACGCCGGTATCGAGACTCTGACCCTGCTCCTCGAAGGGCGGTCGGTGCACAAGGACAGCCTCGGCAATGTCAGCGCGATGGGGCCAGGCGAGGTGCAATGGATGCGCGCAGGCCGCGGTGTGATCCATGACGAATCGCCGGACGAGGCCCTGGTGCGCACGGGCGGCCGGGTACACGGGGTGCAGTTGTGGATCAACATACCGAAAGGCGGAAAACACGCAGATCCTGCCTACAGGCACGTGAAAGTTGACGCGATTCCGCTGTTGCCGCATGACAACGGAACCGTGCGCCTCATTGCAGGTCAGGTCGGCAACGTCACCGGTCCCGTGTGGACTTCCGGCGGTCCCTTTGTGGTTCACGCCAGCCTGATGTCCGGCGGCACACTGCGCATTGATGCGTCGAGCGCGCGTGAACTTGCGCTCTATGTCATGACGGGCAAAGTCGCGATTGCCGACGAGACCGTCGAGCCGGGGCAGCTTGCCCGCCTTACGTCCGGGGACACGCTGCAAGTCGCAGTGCAGGAGAACAGTGAGCTGCTGCTGGTTGGCGGCGACCCACTCGATGCTCCCATCGTCCGCCACGGTCCTTTCGTCATGAATACCATCGCCGAACTCGAACGGGCGGCCCGTGACTATCACGCGGGACGGATGGGACAGATCTGACATGCCCCATCGCGTCCATCATTACCGTCGGAACAAGCCGTCAATCCCACCAGCTCAAACCAGGAGTCCTTCCATGTCTACGCCTACTTATCTGCCCGCACTGGGGCGCCTGCTGATCGCGCTCATCTTTATCTTGTCGGGTCTGTCGAAAATCGCTGCTCCCGCCAACACCATCGCTTACATCCAGTCCGCTGGGGCGCCATTTGCTCCGGCTGCTTTCGCCGTCGCCGCGATCGTCGAGGTGATCGGCGGGCTCACTTTGCTAGTTGGCTTTCAGACTCGCCTCGTCGCTGCAGCCCTGGCAATCTTCACGCTGGCCGCGGCCGTGCTGTTCCACAACAACATGGCCGACCAGAACCAGATGATCCACTTCATGAAAAACCTCGCGATCACCGGAGGCCTTCTGCAGGTGATCGCGTTCGGCGCCGGCGCATTTAGTCTCGACAACCGGCGCCGTTCCGCTTCCGTCCCCGCGTAAGCGGTCTGATTGAAGAAAGAGCGGCGAGACTCATCTCGCCGCGGTTTGGCACGGGTTTCGCGGTCGCCGCAAACGGGAGCTTCAAATGCCATTTCCGATTACCGAACATGTCCTGAAGACGAGGCGTCATACGACTGCTTATCTTGCGTGCGGCGCTGTCGACGCGCCGATAATCAATTTCTTGCATGGATGGCCCGAACTGTCGATTAGTCGGCGTCACCAATTGCCAATATTCGCCGAGCTAGGATTCCGTTGCGTGGCGCCAGATATGCGTGGATACGGCAGGTCCAGCATCTATGGGCAGCATGCGGATTACGCGGTTGAAAATAGTGTGCGCGACATGATCGAACTCTTGGATTCGCTTGGACGCGAGAAGGCTGTGTGGGTGGGGCATGACTGGGGTAGCCCGGTGGTTTGGGACATTGCCAGTCACCATCCAGACCGGTACCACGGCGTTGCCAACCTATGCGTACCTTATCTGCCCAAGGGCTTCGCGCCGGAAAATTTGCTTCCGCTTGTCGATCGGACGCTCTATCCGGAGAACGAGTTTCCGGCAGGTCAGTGGGAATACAAGCTATTCTATCAAGAGAATTTCTCGACGGCCTGTGCCGCGCTCGAAGCCAACCCACGAGACACGGTGAAAGCGCTGTTCCGCAAGGGTGATCCCGCGGCTCGAGGCAAGCCGGCCCGCACCGCGCTGATACGTAAGCATGGTGGGTTGTTTGGTGGCGCGGTAGAGCCCCAGACGTGCCTATGGATTGCGATGTGCTAACTGAAGCGGACCTTGCGGTCGGCTCGACATGCCCATGCTTTTCCTTCATGCGGCCAACGACGTGACCTGCGACACGACGGGCTCCCGCCTCGCCGAGCCGATGCGTGAATACTGTGCGGACCTGACTGAGGTAGTGGTCCGATCGGGGCACTGGATGGCGCAGGAACGCCCCGTCGCAGTGAATGCGGCATTGACGAAGTGGCTTGGAATGAAGTTGGCCAACGTCTGGGCGTCATGACGGGCACGCTATGTTAGGACGGCTGCTTGCCTGGCCACAATTCGCTTCAGTCGTCATCGTACCATCGCCGCATGTCCGTTGTTGGCTCTTTACGACGTGGGTTCACGAGTACAGAACGGACCTGGCCCATGCGAGTGGGGGGCTGATGAACAGGACGGCAAACTCAACTTCGCGGTCGTTGTCGCCAGTGGCGAACGCTTGAAGGAGGCATGCTCAAGCCGCCCAAGTCGGAAAGCAAGAGTCAACTCACCACTAATCCGACCGCTCACCGCCGGCTCGGCGAAACCACTTGCAACGCACGGCCGGACCATACACTACATTGGGTCAAACGGCGAAATACCGGAGCTCCCCGCGCAATTCCGCTTCACCTCGAGAAGCGGACATCCCGCCTTCATGAGGAGCACGTCCTGGTCTCTGCCCGACCTTTGCCACGATAGCATCATGCCGGTGTTTCGCCCGACGCGTCAACGTGATCGCGGCAGGGAATGCCGTCGCGGCGCAGCTCGAAAACTGCTTATCGATCAAGGGGCGCTCTACTGTGCATGGGGTTGTTTTGCGACTTTTTGTTCTGGTCGTCGTGACCGGATCCGAGGCAATGCCGTAGCGATTCGCCTCCTGCTCCCACCCGACCCTCGCGCATACACAGCATGCAAGCTTGCGCCTGTGGCAAGCCGCGCGGCCGTAGTACATGCCGCAAGTCCCTGTACACACGCCGCCGGAGCAAAAGCGCAGGCAATGACAATCACGTTACCTGCCGCTGCGCGCCAGCCCGATCATCCCGTCGCCGACGGCCTGCCCGCGATGCGCCGCCGTTGGGCGATCGCGGCGATCTTCACCGCGCTGGCGATGGCTTCGCTCGACACCGCGATTGCCAACATCGCCCTGCCCGCGATTGCCGCCGACCTGCATGTCAGCCCGGAGCAGTCGGTCTGGGTCGTCAACGTCTACCAGATCGCATTGGTCGCGACGCTGCTGCCGCTTGGCGCGCTCGGCGAGATCGTCGGGCACCAGCGCATCTATCTCGGCGGGCTCATCCTGTTCACGATCGCCTCGCTGCTCTGTTCGGTGGCGTGGTCGCTGGACAGCCTGCTCGTCGCGCGGACGCTGCAGGGCCTCGGCGCGAGCGGCATCATGAGCGTCAACACCGCGCTGGTGCGCTTCGTCTATCCCGGCCGGATGCAAGGGCGCGGCTTCGGCCACAACGCGCTCGTGGTCGCGACCGCCTTCACCTTCGGGCCGTCGATTGCGTCGGCCATCCTCGCGTTCGGACCGTGGCCGTGGCTGTTCGCGGTCAACATCCCGTTCGGCCTGGTCGCGATCGGCATCGGATTTATCATGCTGCCGAAGACGCCGCGAGCGGATCACGGCTTTGACTGTCTCGGCGCGCTCCTCGCCGCCGCCTGCCTCGGCCTGATCATCACCGGCATCGGCAGTGCGGCGCATAATCTGTCGCCGATTGTCGTCGCCGTCGAACTGATCACCGCCCTCGTGCTCGGCTTCGTCCTGATGCGCCGTCATGCCGACCATCCCGCGCCGATGCTGCCGATCGACCTGTTCAGCCGGCCAATGTTCGCGCTGTCGGCGGCAACGGCGGTGTGCTCGTTCGCCGTGCAAGGCCTCGCCTTCGTCTCGCTGCCGTTCTATTTCGAGGACGTGCTCGGGCGCTCGCAGGTCGAGACCGGCTTCTTCATGACGCCGTGGCCGCTGGTGGTCGGCTTCATGGCGCCGATTGCAGGCCGCCTGTCCGACCGTTACGCGGTCGGCCTTCTGGGCGGCATCGGCCTCGTGCTGCTCGGCCTCGGCATGGCGCTGCTCGCGATACTGCCGGCCAACCCCGCCATAGCCGACATCATCTGGCGGATGGCGATCTGCGGTATGGGCTTCGGCTTCTTCCAGGCGCCCAACATGAAAGCGGTGATGTCAAGCGCACCGCCGCACCGCAGCGGCAGTGCCTCGGGCATCGTCGCGACCGCACGCCTGACGGGACAGACCACCGGCGCAGCACTCGCGGCGGCCTGCTTCGCTCTTGCGGGCCACAGCGGCGCAACGGTGGCGCTGGCGCTCGGCGCGGGCTTTGCCGCGCTCGGCAGCGTGATGAGTTTTCTGCGGCTGGCGGCGAAGTAGACCTCAGGTCAAGCCAGGTGGCGGGCCGGTGTCGCGGCAGCAGCCGCCGCCGGGATCACCGTCTGATCGTCCAACTCGGCAAGACGCCCGTCGATCGCATCG
The DNA here is from genome assembly GCF_023074015.1 of Bradyrhizobium sp. 142. Classification (NCBI taxonomy): domain Bacteria; kingdom Pseudomonadati; phylum Pseudomonadota; class Alphaproteobacteria; order Hyphomicrobiales; family Nitrobacteraceae; genus Bradyrhizobium; species Bradyrhizobium sp. 142. The sequence goes on along the minus strand of NZ_JADPKQ010000472.1, from coordinate 39,829 downwards.
ATGACCTTGCGCGAGAACGGTCCGAGATGCGCATAGGCCGCGATCATCTGCACGGCGATTCGCGCCGATGTCGTGTCGCGCTTGGCGCAATTCATGAACGTCTGCCAGAGCGGGCCGCGCGCCTCGGGAAGAGCGGTGACGACGCGGTGCACGGTCTCCATTGCCCCGACCCTGGCGCGGATGTCGCCCTCGGCCAATTCGTGGCGCTGCCTCGAGCGGTCGAGCAGCGTCATCAGGCGGTCGACGCGGCTCGCATAGGCGGCGGGGCTGTAGATGTGCTCCAGCACCCGCTTGTAATCCATTAGGATGTCGCGCAACGGGCGGATCGGATCGAAGTTGATGCCGCTCGTGCACTGGTCGGCGCCGAGGGTCGGGGCGAGATCGTGCCCCGGATGCAGCCGGCCTTCACGCTCCAGGCGCCGCGTGAGCTGCGTGTTCGGCAGCGCATAGAGCAGGCCGACCATGCTCACGGGAATCGCGGCTTCCTCGATGAATTCGATCATGGCCTCAGCCATCGAGGCCTTCTCGTTGTCGAAACCGACGATGAAGCCGGCGGTGACGAGCATGCCGGCGGCGTAGATCTTGTGGATGCTCTCGGCGATGTTGCGCCGCGTGTTCTGCTTCTTCCGCATCGCGACCAGCGTCGCCGGATCCGGACTTTCGATGCCGACGAAGACGGCGAAGAAATTGGCCGCACCCATCAGATCCAATAGCTCGGGATCGTCGGCCAGATTGACCGAGGCTTCTGTCGACAATTCGAAGGGATAGCCGTGAGCGCGCTGCCATTCGGCAAGCTGCGGCAGGAACAGCCTGAGCGACTTCTTGTTGCCGATGAAATTGTCATCGACGAAGTCGAGATGGCCGCGGTAGCCCATTGCATAGAGCCTGTCGAGCTCGACCAGCATCTGCGTGTTGGTCTTGGTTCTCGGGACTCGCCCGTAGAGCTCGATGATGTCGCAGAACTCGCAGGTGAACGGGCAGCCGCGCGAATACTGCACACCGAGATAGAGGTAGTCCTCGAATTTGAGCAGGTCGAAACGCGGCACCGGCGTCTTGGTGACATCGGCCTGGAATTTCGGCGCGGTGAAGACGCCGGAGCGTGCACCGCCCTCCCAGGCCGCGATGAATTCGGCGATGACGCTTTCGGCCTCGCCGAGCACCCGGAAGTCGGCGCGTTCGTAGATGTGCGGGCTGGACGTGGCATCCGGACCGCCGACCACCACCGGCTTGCCCGCCGCGCGGCACAGCTCGATCAGGCGCAGCGTGTCGGCCTGCTGCGGCATCATGCCGCCCGTGAAGACCACGTCGGCCCAGGCGAGGTCCTCGTCCCCGAGCGGCGCCGTATTGCAGTCGACCAGGCGCACCGTCCAGCTCTCGGGCAGCATCGCGGCAACGGTGATCAGGCCGAGAGGCGCAGCGGGGCGCTTCACACCCATCAGTTTGCAGGATTCGCCAAAACTCCAGAAGGACTCTGCCGAGAACAGCGGATAGAGCATCAAGACGTTGCAAGGGCTCGGCACGTTCATGGAACTCCTTCTGGCTTCGCCCCAGTCTAGCAGAGCGGCTTGGTCTTGCACCCCAGCAAAAGGGACAAACTGTGGCCGCTGTTCAGAGGGTCTGTGAGCGCCAAAGCCGGGAGATGTCGCCCCAAGCCCTGCCCTGGGCGTCCAGGGACGGGGAATCTCTCCGCCGGTCACCCCGCGGACTGTTGATTTGAACAGTTCCAGTTTGCCGGACAAATTGCGCCCTGAGCCCAATCGGTGGATTGGGCCAATCAGGGGACTTGCGATGGCAAATCTAACAATCAACGGAAAAACCGTTACGCTCGAGGTCGAGCCGGACACCCCGCTGCTGTGGGCGATCCGCGAGAACGCCGGCCTGACCGGCACCAAATATGGCTGCGGCATCGCACAATGCGGTGCCTGCACCGTTCACATCGACGGCGTGGCGATGCGCTCCTGCGGTGTCACGGTCAGCGAGGCCGAGGGCAAGAAGATCACCACGATCGAGGGACTGGCGTCCGGCAACTCGCTGCACAAGGTGCAGGAAGCCTGGATCGCCCAGGACGTTCCGCAATGCGGCTATTGCCAGAGCGGCATGATCATGGCCGTGGCGGCGCTCCTGAACGAGAAGCCGAAGCCGACCGATGCTGATATCGACGAGGCCATCACCAATATCTGCCGCTGCGGCACCTTCCAGCAGGTGCGCGAGGCGATCCACACGATCGCGAGCGCGTAAGGAGCCGTCACATGAACAAGCACGTTTCGCCCAAGATGAACCGCCGCGCCTTCGTCATCGGCACCGCCGCAGTCGGTGCCGGCCTCGCAATCGGCCTCGATATCCCCTTCGGCGGCCCGGCCGTGGTCCGCGCGGCCGACGGCTCGCCCGAGATCGGCGCCTGGGTCGTGGTCAGGCCTGATGACACCATCGTGATCCGCGTCGCCCGCTCCGAGATGGGCCAGGGCTCGCTCACCGGCCTCGCCCAACTCGTCGCCGAGGAACTCGAATGCGACTGGACCAAGGTCACGACCGAATATCCGACACCCGGCCAGAGTGTCGCCCGCAAGCGCGTTTGGGGCGATTTCTCGACCGGTGGCAGCCGCGGTATCCGCTCTTCGCAGGACTATGTCCGCAAGGGCGGCGCCACCGCGCGCATGATGCTGATCCAGGCGGCGGCCAATGAATGGAAAGTGCCGGCATCCGAATGCACCGCGGCCAACAGCGTCATCACCCATGCCCCGTCGGGGAAGAGCACGACCTACGGCAAGGTCGCCGAAGCCGCGGCAAAGCTGACGCCACCGGCCGACGCCAAGCTGAAGGACCCGAAGGACTGGAAGCTGGTCGGCAAGGGCTTGCTGCGCCTCGACACTGCCGACAAGACAACCGGAGCCATGATCTACGGGATCGACGTCAAGCTGCCGGGCATGCTGAATGCCGCCATCAAGGATTGCCCGGTGTTCGGCGGCAACCTGAAGAGCTTCGACGAAGCCAAGATCGCCGGCATGAAGGGCGTCAAGAAGGTCGTCAAAGTCGGCGATACCGCGGTCGCGGTCGTTGCCGATACCTGGTGGCACGCCAAGACCGCGCTGGATGCGCTGCCGATCGTCTGGGATGAGGGCGACAACGCCAAGGTCTCGAGCGAGTCGATTGCAAAGTGGCTGGCCGAGGGTCTCGACGCTCAGCCGGCCTATGTCGGCAACAAGAACGGCGACGCGAAGGCAGCGATTGCTGGCGCCGCCAAGAAGGTCGAGGCCGTCTACAACTATCCCTACCAGAACCATGCCACGATGGAGCCGATGAACGCCACCGCGCTCTACACGGCGGACAAATGCGAGGTCTGGTGCGGTACGCAGAATAGCGAGGCGGCCTTCGCAGCGGTGCTGGAGGCCTCCGGCCTGCCGGCGGAGAAGTGCGACGTGCACAAGGTGATGCCCGGCGGCGGCTTCGGCCGGCGTGGTCAGACCGACTATGTCCGCCAGGCGGTCGCGATCGCCAAGCAGATGCCGGGTACGCCGATCAAGCTGTTATGGTCGCGCGAAGAGGATATGGCGCACGGCAGGTATCACCCGATCACCCAGTGCAAGATGACCGGCGCGTTCGATGCCAACAACAATCTGATCGCCCTGCACTACCGCCTGTCCGGGCAGTCGATCCTGTTTTCGCTCCGCCCGGAAGCGCTGCAGAACGGCATGGATCCGGCCGCATTCCAGGGCGTCGCCCAAACCGGCGAGGCCGCGTTCGGCTACTCGGTGCCGAACCTTTTGATCGAGCATGCGATGCGCAACCCGCACGTTCCGCCCGGCTTCTGGCGCGGCGTCAACGTCAATCACAACGCGATCTACATGGAATGCTTCATGGACGAGCTGGCTCATGCCGTAGGTCAGGACCCGCTCGAATTCCGCCGCAAGCTGATGCGCAATCACCCCAAGCATCTGGCGGTGCTCAATGCCGTGGCCGAAAAGATTGGCTGGGATAACCCGGCGCCCCAGGGCGTCTATCGCGGCATCGCGCAGGTCATGGGCTATGGCAGTTATGTCGCCGGCGCTGCCGAAATCTCGGTGACCGACGGCAGCAAGATCAAGGTGCACCGCATCGTCGCCTCCACCGATCCCGGCTACATCGTCAACCCGGCACAGGTGGAGCGGCAGATCGCCGGCTCCTTTGTCTATGGCCTCTCCGCACTGTTCTACGGCGGCTGCACCGTCAAGGACGGCCGCATTGAGCAAACCAACTTCGACACCTACAACTCGATGCGTATCAACGAGATGCCGAAAGTGGAATCGGTGATGGTGCCGAGCGGCGGCTTCTGGGGCGGCGTTGGCGAGCCGACCATCGGCATCGCAGCACCCGCGGTGCTCAACGCCTATTTCGCGGCGACGGGCAAGCGCATCCGCTCGGTGCCGCTGCGCGACCAGAACATCACCTTCGCCTGAAAAGACTGCTGCGGCGGCCGAAGAGAGCCGCCGCAGCCTTTGGTCGGATGATCCTGATGACGACGCGCCCTGTGACACGGCGGAATGCCATGCTCGGCATTACCGCGGCGGCCACAACGTTGGTGCGGCCGTCGATGTCGCGCGCGCAATCCGCTGGCCGGATCGTCGTGATCGGCGGAGGTTTCGGCGGAGCAGCCTGCGCCCGCGCGTTGAAGCGGGCCAACGCGGCGCTTCAGATCACCCTGGTCGAGCCGAACAAGGTGTTCACCGCCTGCCCGTTCAGCAACGAAGTGATCGCCGGCCTGCGCGGCTTTGAGGCGCAGCAATTCGGTTATGACAAGCTCGCCGCCGAAGGCATCACAATCATCGATCAGGCTGCGACCAGGATCGACCCGCAGCAACGAAGCGTTACGACACCCGACGGCCCCTCGCTCACCTACGACCGGCTCGTTCTCTCGCCCGGCATCGACTTCCATTTCGAAGCTCTGCCCGGCTATGACGACGCCGCATCGGAAAAGATGCCGCACGCCTGGAAGGCGGGCGCGCAGACGCTTTTGCTGCGCAAGCAGCTCGAAGCGATGGCGGACGGTGGCACGGTCGCAATCGCAATCCCGGCCAATCCCACGCGCTGTCCGCCGGCGCCTTACGAGCGCGCCAGCCTGATCGCGCACTACCTGAAGACAAAGAAACCGCGCTCGAAAGTCCTGGTGCTCGATGCCAAGGACGGTTTTCCCCAGCAGCGGCTGTTTGAGAAGGCATGGAAGGACCTCTACGGCGGCATGCTCGAGCGCGTGGCGCTGTCGCAAGGTGGCCGCGTTACCTCCGTCGATCCATCCACAAACACCATCATCACTGAGTTCGGCAATTACACCCCCGACGTCGCGAACGTCATTCCACCGCAACGTGCAGGACGCATTGCCGAGATCGCGGGTGCGGCGGATGCCACGGGTTGGTGTCCGATCGATCCCGTGACCTTTGAGTCGAAGCTGGTTCCAAATATCCACGTCATCGGCGATGCCTGCCTCGGCGGCGGCATTCCCAAATCGGCGTCAGCAGCGAGCACGCAGGGCAAGGCCTGCGCCGCTGCAATCGTCAATCTGCTTGCAGGCCGCTCGGCGGAAACCCCGCGGCTGACGGGCGTCTGCTACAACACCGTTGCGCCTGCTTACGGCTTTTCGCTCGCCGGCAACTACCAGCCGAAGGGAGACATCTTCGTCGAGGTCGAGGGTGGCGCGACCAGCCCAGTCGATGCGCCGCGCGAGCTGCGCGCCCGCGAAGCCGCCGAAGCAGAGACGTGGTTTCGGACCCTCACGGCGGACACCTTTGGCTAGAGCATGATGAGACCAAGCCGTCGCCCCGCACACGGCGCGCTCCCTCCCCCGCTTGCGGGGGAGGGCTGGGGAGAGGGTGCTTCCAGAATCAAGAGCCCCCAAGAGGAAACAACCCTCACCCGGCGCTATGCGCCGACCTCTCCCGCAAGCGGGAGAGGTAAGAGGAGCCCGCGGCGACCTCAGTCATCACATCGAAAGCGCTTGGTTGCGGCATTGATCGCGGCGAGCTTCGCGTCTGCCACTACTGCTGCGGCGCAGGAACTCGTCCCGTACACAATCGTCGAAGACGGCATTCCGGAGTCGCTCACCGGCTCGCCGGGCGATGCCGCGCGCGGACGTGCGCTGGTGCTGGTGCGCAGTACGACTTGCATCCTTTGCCATTCCGGTCCCTTTCCGGAAACGCGATTCCAGGGCGACCTTGCGCCTGACCTCCGGGGTGCCGGGAATCGCTGGTCGGTGAGTCAGTTTCGACTTCGTCTGGTGGATGCCTCGCGCTTCAACCCGCAGACCATCATGCCGTCCTATTATCGCAACGATGAGCTCGTGCGCGTTGGGCGCAATTTTGCCGGCAAGCCGATCTTGTCGGCCGCTGAGATCGAGGACATCGTCGCCTTTCTTGCAACGCTTCGGGACTAGGAGTGTTCATGCCAACCACACGACGACGATTTCTGAGCCTTGCCGGCGGCGTCACCGCCGCCGGGATGGTCCGCATCGTCACGTTGCGACCGATCGAGGCGACGCCCGCGATGCTCAACGCGGCGATCCGCAACGTCGTCGGCGAAGCTCCGATACGGACGGGCAAGGTCAAGCTCGACATCCCGCCGCTGGTCGAGAACGGCAACACGGTGCCGATGACGGTCAGCGTCGCGAGCCCCATGACGGCGGACGACTACGTCAGGAGCATCCACGTCTTCAACGAGAAGAACCCGCAGCCGAATATCGGCAACTTCTATCTCGGCCCCTCCTCCGGCCGCGCCCAAATCTCGACCCGGATCCGGCTCGCCGATAGCCAGAAGGTGGTCGCGATCGCGCGCCTCTCCGACGACACGTTCTGGCAGGTCGCCGCCGAAATCGTCGTGACTCTGGCCGCCTGCACCGAAGAGGTGAAATGATGGCCGCGCTGATCAACGTTCCCACGAAGGCCAAACGCGGCGAAATCATCGAGATCCGCACGCTCACTTCGCACATCATGGAAACCGGGTTTCGCCGCACGGCCGCCGGCGAGCTCGTGCCGCGCGACATCATCACGAGCTTTACTTGCCGCTACAACGGCAACGAGATTTTTCGTGCCGACCTGTTTCCGGCGATCGCGGCCAATCCTTATCTGTCCTTCTTCACTGTAGCGAAGGAGAGCGGCAAGTTCGAGTTCGAATGGATCGGCGACAACGGATATTCGTCCACCGCGTCGGCATCGATCACCGTCGAATGAAGTTTTGGCGTGCCATAGCGGCGGCGGCATTCGCCGTTGCGTCCTCTGCCCTGCTCGCCGGCGAGATCCCGCTAGAGGCGCGCCGTTCCGGTTATTCCTTCATGGGGCCCGAGACGCAGGCCATGCAGGATGACGACACGTCCAATCCGGGCATGCTGTTCGTGCTCGACGGCCAGGCGTTGTGGATGAAAAAGTCCGGCAGCACCAACAAGGCCTGCGCGGATTGTCATGGCGACGCGCGCAGCAGCATGAAGGGCGTCGCTGCGCGCTATCCCGCTTTCGACAGGACGCAGGGACGCCCCGTTACACTCGACCAGCGCATCAATCTCTGCCGCGCCGGTCACCAGCAGGCGACGCCGCTGCCTTACGAGAGCCACGACCTTTTGGCGCTGTCCGCCTTCATCGCCCACCAGTCGCGCGACGTTCCGATCACGGCGGGTGAAGATCCACAGCTCAAGCCTTTCGTCGAGCAGGGCCGCGACCTCTTCAGCCAGCGCGAGGGCCAGCTCAACCTCGCCTGCACCAATTGCCATGACGACAACTTTGACAAGCATCTTGCCGGCGCGCCGATTACGCAGGGACAGCCGACCGGCTATCCGCTGTATCGGCTGGAATGGCAGACGCTGGGTTCGCTGGAGCGCCGGCTGCGCAGCTGCATGACCGGCGTCCGCGCCCGGCCCTATGATTACGGTGCGCCTGAGCTGGTCGCGCTCGAGCTCTATTTGATGTCGCGCGCGCGTGGCCTGCCGATGGAGACGCCGGCCGTACGTCCTTGATCAGCAGATTAGGGCTAGGCAGGCGTGCCACGGTCGCTAGTATCCCCCCAAATTGAGTCACAGGGAGGGACCGAAAGTGGATAACCACAAAATCTCGCGCCGTACGCTCTTGACTGGCACTGCCGCAGCTGGCGCGCTCAGCCTGACGGGAATGCCGGCCCGCGCCGAGGTCAACTGGAAAAAATACGCCGGCACCAAGCTGGAGGTGATCCTCGCCAAGGGTCCGCGCGGCGACAACCTGCAAAAATACATCAAGGAGTTCACCGACCTCACCGGCATTCAGGTGGAGTCCGAGCAGATCCCCGAGCAGCAGCAGCGCCAGAAGGTCGTGATCGAGCTCACCTCGGGCCGGCCGAGCTTCGACGTCGTGCACCTCAGCTATCACGTGCAGAAGCGGCAATTCGAGAAAGGCGGCTGGCTCGCCGACATGACGCCCTTCATGAAGGATCCGACGCTGACCGCGTCCGATCTGGTGGAGAGCGATTTCTCGGCCGCGGGCCTGCAATACTGCAAGAACGACAAAGGCCAGATGCTGTCCCTGCCGTGGTCGGTCGACTATTTCATCCTCTACTACAACAAGGAGCTGTTCCAGAAGAAGGGCGTCGCGGTCCCGAAGACCCTCGACGAGATGGCAGCGGCCGCCGAAAAGCTCACCGATCCCAAGGAAGGGTCCTACGGCTTCGTCGGACGCGGCCTGCGCAACGCCAACATGACGTTGTGGACCAATTTCTTCCTCGATTATGGCGGCGAATTCCTCGACGCCAAGGGCAACATCCTGACCGACGGTCCGGAAGCCGTCGCCGCGACAAAACTCTACCAGACGCTGCTGACAAAGGTCGCGCCGCCCGGAGTTGCCGGCTTCAACTGGATGGAGTCGATGGCCTCATTCACGCAAGGCAGATCGGCCATGTGGATCGATGGCGTCGGCTGGGCGCCGCCGCTGGAGGATCCGGCCGCCTCGCGCGTCGTCGGCAAGGTCGGCTACACCGTCGTGCCGGCGGGACCCAAGGGACAATACTCCGCAACCTACGGCGACGGCGTCGGCATTCCCGCCGCGAGCAAGAACAAGGAGGCCGCCTATCTGCTCTGCCAGTGGATCGTCTCGAAGCAGCAGGGTGCGCGGCTGTTGCAGGCCGGCGGCGGCGTACCGTTCCGCAGCTCGATCCTGAACGATCCCGAAGTCCAGAAGGGCGTGAAGATGCCGGCGGAGTGGCTGCAATCGGTGATCGATTCCGCCAAGATCAGCAAGCTGGGCCTGCCCGTGATCATTCCGGTCGCCGAATTCCGTGATCTCGTTGGCGCCGCGATTACCTCAACCCTTGCCGGCGCCGATCCCGCAACCGAGTTGAAGAAGGCGCACGAGCAATTCCGGCCGATCCTGGAGCGCAGCGAAAAGGCGTGAGTGCAATCATACAGGCTAATCCGGCCGCGGCACCGTCAGATGCCGCGCCGGAGAAGGAGCTGCGGCCACCGTCCTACTGGCCGTTCGTGGTGCCGGCGCTCATCGTCGTGGTCGCCATCATCATCTTCCCGTGGGTGTTCACGATCTGGATGAGCCTGAACGAGTGGAAGGTCGGTTCGCCGACCACCTTCGTCGGGCTGTCCAACTATCTGCGGCTGACGAGCGATCCCCGCTTTCTCGAAGCGGTGGGCCACACGATGGTCTACACCGTGCTGTCGGTGCTGCTGCCGCTGGTGCTCGGCACGCTCGCAGCCGTGGTGTTTCATCAGAAATTCGCAGGCCGCGGCTTTCTGCGCGCCCTCTTCATCATGCCGATGATGGCGACGCCGGTCGCGATCGCGCTGGTCTGGACCATGATGTTCCACCCGCAGCTCGGCGTGCTGAACTATCTGCTGTCGCTGGTCAGGATATCTCCGCAGCTCTGGGTGTTTCATCCCGCAACGGTGATCCCGTCGCTGGTGCTAGTCGAGACCTGGCAATGGACGCCGCTGGTCATGCTGATCGTGCTCGGCGGCCTCGCCGCGATCCCGGCCGAGCCTTATGAGAGCGCCCAGATCGACGGCGCCAGTTTCTGGCAGGTCTTCCGCTTCATCACGCTGCCACTGATCATGCCGTTCCTGTTCATCGCCGGTATGATCCGCATGATCGACGCGGTGAAAAGCTTCGACATCATCTTCGCGATCACCCAAGGGGGACCGGGCTCGGCGTCGGAAACGATCAACATCTATCTCTACAGCGTCGCCTTCACCTATTACGACCTCGGCTACGGCTCAGCGATCGCGGTGGTGTTCTTTCTCCTCATCGTCGCGCTCGCGGCCGTGATGCTTTACATGCGCCAGCGCATGCTGTGGACCGAAATCGCGAGCGGCGCATGAATCCAGGTCAAATCAACCTGCGTCAGATATTCGGCAGAATCGGCCTGTGGCTCGCGGTGTTCGTCATCGTGTCGCCGGCGATCCTGTTCTTCCTGTGGATGGCCTCGCTCTCGCTCAAATTTGAAGTCGACAATGCCGCCTACCCGCCGGTGTTCATCCCAGAGCGCTTCGCCTGGAAGAACTACGCCGATGTGCTCGCCTCCAACCGCTTCCTGACCTATTTCGTCAACAGCCTGATCGTGACCGGCAGCGCGACCTTGCTGGCGCTCGTCGTCGGCGTTCCCGCCGGCTACGGCATCGCGCGCATGGCCGCGCACAAATCCGCGATCGTGATCCTGATAGCCCGCATCACGCCGGGATTGTCGTATCTGATCCCGCTGTTCCTCATGTTCCAGTGGCTCGGGCTACTCGGTACGCTGGTGCCGCAGGTCATCATTCATCTGGTGGTGACGGTGCCGATCGTGATCTGGATCATGATCGGCTATTTCGAGACGACACCAATGGAGCTGGAAGAAGCGGCGCTGATCGACGGCGCCACGCGCTGGCAGGTCTTTCGGCACGTGGCGCTGCCGATCGCCCGGCCGGGAATCGCGGTTGCTTTCATCCTCGCGGTGATCTTCTCCTGGAACAATTTCGTCTTCGGCATCGTGCTGGCAGGCCGCGAGACCCGCACGCTACCGGTCGCCGTCTACAACATGATCTCGTTCGACCAACTCAGCTGGGGCCCGCTGGCGGCCGCTGCGCTGATCGTCACCTTCCCGGTGCTGCTGCTGACGGTGTTCGCCCAGCGACAGATCGTCGCCGGGCTCACCGCGGGTGCCGTCAAGGGTGGGTGATCTCTCCTCTTCCTGCGAGACGGCGCTGCGGCCATAACGCTCGAAGACGAGTGCTCTCATGTTTGCCCATGCCCGGTTTTTCGGACCTTCGTTGTAAGCAGGCGGCGCTTGGGCCGCCCGCATGCCGTCAGAAGGCTCGGGCGGTGCGGGGAGGCTGCGATGCGGCTACCGCATCGAGCCGCAGGTCCTTGCGGATCCCGGCGTCCACCAGACCAGCAGGCGCGAACCTGCGGAGCAACCGCAGGCGGTTCGCGAGCTTGCCGGCCGCATACCGGACTTTCGGGTGCGCCGCGCTCGCCGCTTTCAGAACGGTCTCGGCCACGACGCCAGGGGACTCGGCCGTTGTCATCACCTCGTTCACCCGCTTGGTGACGCCCGCGCGAGCCTCGCGATACTCATCGAGCTTGGCATCCGGCTCCATGAAGTTCGCGTCGAATGGTGTCTTGGTGTACGCAGGCTCGATGACCGAGACTCGGATGCCCCTCGTGCGCAGTTCATGGTCGAGCGATTCCGAATAGCCTTCCACCGCGTGCTTGGTCGCGGCATAGAGCGCGCCATAAGGCATCGGTAGAAAGCCAAGTACGGAGCCGATGTTGATGATACGACCATTCCCTTGGCGTCGCATGTGAGGCACGACGGCGCGTGTCATCCGGACCAGTCCGAAAAAGTTCGTCTCAAAAATCGATCGGGCCTGATCCATCGAGCTCTCTTCCGCTCCCGCAGGGGCAACACCGAAGCCGGCGTTGTTCACGAGCAGATCGATGCGGCCGTCGCGTCGCATCACTTCGCTGACCGCGGCTTCGACGGATTCATCGCTGGTCACATCGAGCGCAAGCATCTCAAACGGCCGCCTGCCGCCCTGCGCGCCTCGTCGGCTAGTGCCGTAGACCTTGTAGCCGGCTTTCGCGAGCCGCTCCGCAGTGGCTTCGCCGATGCCTGACGAGGCGCCGGTAACAAGCGCAATTCGTGTGTTGTTCGTATTCACGAGCTTTTCCTTGTGACGATGCCGGCCCCGAATTTTTTTGATTACGATCGTAATCATTGATCTAAATGACGATCGTTATTATAATTGTCAAGACGCCGGGAGCAGGATTTGTGAGATGCGCGTTTCAAAGGAACAGGCGGCCAAAAATCGCGAACGTATTCTCGATGCCGCCTCCCTCCTCATGCGAGAGCGCGGCATCTCCGGCATGGGTGTCGACGCGCTGGCCGACGCCGCCGGTATGACCCATGGCAGCATGTACAGCCAGTTCGGCTCCAAGGAGCGGCTTGTCGAAGAAGCAGTGGCCCACGCCATCGCAGCCAAAGGGCGAGAAGCGCCCGACGGATTTGCGCTCGGCGACTACGTTTCCCAATACCTCTCGGCGGGGCATCGCGACAAACCGGGAAGCGGTTGCCCTTTCGCAGCCCTATGTTGTGAGATGCCGCGCCAAAGCGGCGGCGTGAGAGAACGTTTCACAGCCGGAGTGCGGAGCATGATCGGGCTGCTGGGTGGTCGAATGGCCTCGACGCTGAAGCCACGCCAGCGCGAAGAGAAGGCGCTGGCAATGGCCGCCTCCCTGGTCGGCGCGCTCGTGCTGGCCCGGGCCGTGAACGATCCCAAGCTGTCGGGCGACATTCTTCGCGCGACCAGGAACACGTTGGCGGACTGACCTCTCGCCCCGACGCGAGGTTTGAATTCCCACTGTTTGATGGCCAATAGCAGTCGAGCGCGGGTAAATGCGGCCGGGTGACGCGACGCCGCCCGGCCACGATGCATGCTGGCCTGACCTACTCCGCCGGTGCCGCCGTCATCTCCGCATGCGGCATGTAGTGCTCGCTGGCGCGCCGGCTGAGAACGTAAAATCCGGCAGCCGTCACGGCGTAGGCGAAAGCGACAGGCGGCGTCACGCCAAAGCCGCCGCCGATACCCACGGCCTCGCCATGCATGAAGCCGAAATAGGTGAGCACGGCACCAACCAGCGCGAATGCGGATGCCTTCTCGAAGTCGCGCTCGATGATGAAGACACCGATCGCGCCGAGGATGAGGCCACCGAGAATGGAGCCGCCGCCCATGATTTCGAGCCCGTGGTAGAACACGCCCTGCTGCGGCAGGGCGGCAATCGCAGCAGTCTTGACCGCGTCCGCCTTGTCGGCGGCAAGCCCGCCGACAGAAGTCGCCGCCATCATGGTCGAGCCCAGCATGGTGTCGATCTGGAGCTTGGCCCAGGCCGCAAGATGCGGCGTCAGCGCCAGCACGATGGCAGGAGCGTGCTTGACCGGCGTGGTCTGGAACGCCTGCGCGCCGATCAGCATGCCGATATAGAGCAGGATCGGCGAGATCGCGACCACCGGCACCAGCGCCAGCAGTACCGAGATGATGCCGAACCATGCCAGCACGACCACCATGATGCCGGTCGCAGCCGAATAGCCGATGCGGCCGCCCATCGCCTTCCAGCCGGGGTGGCCGATATAGACGGCGTTGATGAAGGGATTGCCCATCAGGCAGCCGATCAGGCTGACCACGCCGTCGGCGGTAAGCACGCGCGTGGTCGGATATACGTCGCCGGCCGCTTCCGCGCTCTCGACATTGTCCATGGCCTCGACGAGGTCGTAGATGCCGAACGGAATGGCGGTGACCAGGATGACGCCGAGGAATTCGAAGCCGGAGAAGACGTAGCCTACGGCCGGGATCGGCACCGAGAAGCCGAAATTGGCAAAGGCATCGCCAACGCCCTTGACGCTCAGCCCGCCGAGACCGAGGCCGAAGAGGTTCGAGCCCCAGGCGATGATCATGCCGACCGCGATGGCGACGAGGCCGGCAGGAATGCCGCGCCAATATTTCACGCCGCCGAACCAGCTCACCAGGATGATGGCGAAACAGACCAGACCGATCTGCGGCGTCATGTACATTTCGAGCGCAGGGCGCATCGAGATGAAGGTGACGGAAACGCCGGCGAGCGTGCCGAGCAGCGCTGCACGCGGCGTGATTTTTCGGATGAACGGCGCGATGAAGCCGCCGATCATAAGAATAAAACTCTGGAAAAACACCCAGACCAGGCCGGCCGACCAGCCCTTGAGCGGATCGCCGGTCTTGATCGTGATCGGCAGCATGATCACGAAGGTGACGATGAACATGTGCGGCACGCTGACGCCCGAGGGCAGCGCGCAGACGTCGTTGCGTCCGGTCTTCTGCGCCAGACGATAGGCCAGGTACGCGTAGTAGAAGGTGGAGAGGCACATCATCAGCCCGAGCGCGGGCAGGATGCGGCCGAACACGAGACTATCCGGCATCTTCAGCACGAAGCGCAACAGGCCCGTGAGCACGAGCATGTTGACGAGGATGTTGGTGCCGAAGCCGAAAAACGCGTTCCAGTCGCCCGGTGTCCATAGTACCGGCCTGGACTCGGACTTATTGATCTCAGGTTTTCCGACCGTCCCCGTCAATGTGCTCATGGTGATGCCCCCTAAGCTGGTGTGGAAATCTTCAACGCCTCCAGTACTGCGGCTGAGTCTGTGACCCAGCCGAAGATGCCGCTCTGGGCCTTGATCATCTTCAGGCCCATCTCGTGAAATTCGGGGAAGTAGGACGCGCAGCCGTCCGAGATGACGACGCAGCGATAGCCGCGGTCATTGGCTTCGCGCACGGTCGTGTTGACGCACACTTCCGTGGTGACGCCGCATACCAGGAGATTTTCGGTGCCGTATTTCTCCAGCACGTCCGTGAGCTCGGTGGCGTAGAACGCACCCTTGCCGGGTTTGTCGATCACGACCTCGCTGTCGAGCGGATAGAGTTCAGGAATAATGTCGTGACCGGGCTCGCCGCGAATGAGGATGCGCCCCATCGGGCCGGGATCGCCGATGCGCAGGGATGGCGCGCCGCGCTCGACTTTCGCCGGCGGCGCGTCGGAAAGATCGGGCAGATGCCCTTCGCGGGTATGGATCACCAGCATGCCGGTGTCGCGCGCCGCCTTGAGCAGCGCACCGATCGGCTTCACCGCGCGCGCGAGCTGGCTGACATCATTGCCGAGCGTCTCGCCGAAGCCGCCCGGCTCCATGAAATCGCGCTGCATGTCGATGATGAGGAGCGCGGTGCTGGCCCAGTCGAGCTTGATCGGCTCAGGCTCGGCGGTGATGACGCCGAGTGTCGACTTGGCTGAGTTCAACATGACGAAGGCCCCGCGAGAACTCTCTCTGACGGGAGTTCTGCAAGCGCCATGCCATTGTGTACAATTGCGATGGGGCAGGCGCTGTGGAGAAATTCGCTGCGTACTCAGAAACTTACGCCCGCAACCGATCGCTGCTTATTCCCTGTGCGGCGGCTTTGCGGCGGGCATTTGCTCAAAGGATGAGCGGCGAAGTGGCGCGTTCACTCGCCGTCATTCCGGGGCGACGCGTGAGCGTCGAGCCCGGAATCCATCTCACCTCATAGCTCGCGGCCCGATGGATTCCGGGCTCGCGACTTTCGTCGCGCCCCGGAATGACGAGCAGAGAGTACAACGCCTACCGCCCCGCCCCATACAGCCGCCGATACTCCTCCTCATGGGGCGCGCATGAACCCTTCGGCGTTCCCATGTTGAGCCGTATCGTCGCGACGACCGCATGTGCCTCGTCGAACGCGCGCGTCTTCACCCCGGCGCTTTCGGCGCGGCGGCTGCCACAAGCCATGATCAGCAGGAGCGCCACGGATGCGGCCGATGATATTGACTTCACCAGCCCATGCTCTTGACTGCGACCAGCTGCTTCGCAACCGGAATTCCTTCCCGCAGCGCACACCCCCTCACCGGCCCAAGAAAAGCAAGGACTTTCGAAATGACGCTGATGCAGGTCGAGCTGGACGATAAATATCGGCTCGAATCGAAGCGGATCTTCCTGTCCGGCACGCAGGCGTTGGTTCGATTGCCCATGTTGCAGCGCGAACGCGACCGGCTTCAGGGGCTCAACACCGGTGGTTTCATCTCGGGCTATCGCGGCTCCCCGCTTGGGATGTACGACCATGCGCTGTGGCGTGCGAAGTCGCACCTCGCGCAGCACGACATCGCCTTCGTGCCCGGCCTGAACGAGGATTTGGCGGCGACCGCCGTCTGGGGCAGCCAGCAGGTCGGGCTGTTTCCCGGCGCCAAGGTCGATGGCGTGTTCGGCATCTGGTACGGCAAGGGCCCCGGCGTCGACCGCTCGGTCGATGCGCTCAAGCACGCCAACGCTGCCGGCACCTCGCTGAACGGCGGCGTACTGGCGCTGGCCGGCGACGACCATGGCTGCCAGTCCTCGACGCTGGCGCATCAGAGCGAGCAGGTGTTTGCGGCGGCGCTGATCCCCGTGATCAATCCGGCCACGCTCCAGGATTACCTCGACCTCGGCCTCTACGGTTTTGCGCTATCGCGCTTCTCCGGCTGCTGGGTCGGCTTCAAGGCCATCAGCGAGACCGTGGAGAGCTCGGCCTCGATCTACAGCGATCCCGAGCGCATCCAGATCAAGCTCCCCGACGATTTCGAGATGCCGCCCGGCGGCCTCAACATCCGCTGGCCTGATCCGCCGCTTGATGCTGAGAGGCGCCTGTTCGGCCCGAAGATGGCCGCGGTGCAGGCTTTTGCGCGTGCCAACCAGCTCGACCGGATCGTGCTGGATTCAAAGCCCGCGCGGCTTGGCATTGTCGCCACCGGCAAGGCCTATCTCGACCTGCGCCAGGCGCTCGCCGATCTCGGCATCAGCGACAAGGACGCGCAGGAGCTTGGCCTACGTATCTACAAGGTCGCGATGACCTGGCCACTGGAGGAAAGCGGCGCGCGGCGTTTCGCCGAGGGTCTTCAAGACGTCCTGGTGATCGAGGAGAAGCGCGGCTTCATCGAAGACCAGCTGATGCGCATCCTCTATAACATCGATGCGTCGAAGCGCCCGACCGTCACAGGCAAGCATGACGAGCGCGGCGCGCCGCTGCTGCCGAGCGAGGGCGAGCTGACGCCGACCATCGTTGCGTCCGCGCTGGTGGCGCGCTTGCGCAAGCTCGGCCATCCCAGCCCGGTGCTGGAGCAGCGCCTCGCACGGCTCGAAGCCTTCGACAATCCCGTCACCACCAGCGCGCCGATCAAGCTGGCGCGCACGCCGTTCTTCTGCTCGGGCTGCCCGCATAACAGCTCGACGAAAGTGCCCGAAGGCAGCCGCGCCATGGCCGGCATCGGCTGCCACGGCATGGCCTTGAGCATGCCGACGCGCCGCACCGATTTGATCTCCCATATGGGCGCCGAGGGCGTGAACTGGATCGGGCAGTCGCCCTTTACCACCGAGCAGCACATTTTCCAGAACCTCGGCGACGGCACGTATACGCATTCCGGACTTCTCGCCCTTCGGGCGGCCTCTGCCGCCGGCATCAACATCACCTACAAGATCCTCTACAACGATGCCGTCGCGATGACCGGCGGCCAGCCAGCCGAGGGCGGCTTCAACGTCGCGCAGATCGCGCACCAGGTCTGGGCCGAAGGCGTCAAGCGGCTGGCGATCGTCTCCGACGATCCGGGCAAGTACCCGGAAGGCAACTACTTCCCGCAAGGGGCGACCATCCATCACCGCCGCGAGCTCGACGCCGTGCAGCGCGAGCTGCGCGACATCAAGGGCCTCACGGTCATCATCTACGACCAGACCTGCGCGGCCGAGAAACGCCGCCGCCGCAAGCGCGGGCTCTATCCTGATCCCGCAAAACGCGCCTTCATCAACGAGCTCGTCTGCGAAGGCTGCGGCGACTGCTCGCAGGCCTCCAACTGCGTCTCGGTGCAGCCGCTGGAAACCGAGTTCGGCCGCAAGCGCCAGATCGACCAGTCGAACTGCAACAAGGATTTTTCCTGCGTCGAGGGCTTTTGCCCGAGCTTCGTCACCGTGCATGGCGGCACGCTGAAGCGGATCAAGACCTCGGCGGTCGATTCCAGGCAATTGTTCGCCGACCTGCCGCTGCCGCCCGCGCGCGAGCTCGACGCCCCCTACAATATTCTCGTCACCGGCATCGGCGGCACCGGGGTCATCACCATCGGCGCGCTGCTCGGCATGGCCGCCCATGTCGACGGTCGCGGCTGCTCGGCGCTGGATTTTACCGGTCTGTCGCAGAAGAACGGTGCGGTGATGAGCCATGTGCGCATCGCACGGAGGCCCGAGGATATTTCGGCGGTCCGCATCACCACCGGCGGCGCCGACGTCATTCTCGGCTGCGACATGATCGTATCGGCTGGTCCCTCCGCGCTCAGCCGCGCCGAGCGCGGCGTGACGAAGGCCTACGTCAACGCCGACCTGCAGCCGACTGCGAGCTTCGTGCAAAACCCCGATCTCGATTTCGAGATGGGCACGATGCAGACGGTGCTGCGCGACGCCATCGGCGACAAGAACCTTGACATCATCGACGCCACGGGCATTGCCGCGGCGCTGATGGGCGACACGATTGCGACCAATCCTTTCATGCTCGGCTTCGCTTTCCAGAAGGGAGCGATCCCGCTGTCGCTGGAGGCCCTGCTCCGCGCCATCGAGATCAACGGCGCCGCAATCGAGATGAACAAGCTCGCCTTCACCTGGGGGCGCATGGCCGCCCACGACATGTCGCGGGTGCGCAGCGTGCTCCAGTTCAAGAGCCGGACTTCCGCCCCGACGAAGTCGCTCGACGACATCATTGCCACGCGGGCGGAGTTTTTGACGGGCTATCAGGACAAGGTCTACGCGGAGCGCTACCTCGCGGCCGTGGCAAGGGTGCGGAAGGCGGAGAGCGCCGTTTCGCCGAGTTCCACCGAACTGACCGAAGCGGTGGCGAA
Organism: Bradyrhizobium sp. 142; assembly: GCF_023074015.1. Classification (NCBI taxonomy): domain Bacteria; kingdom Pseudomonadati; phylum Pseudomonadota; class Alphaproteobacteria; order Hyphomicrobiales; family Nitrobacteraceae; genus Bradyrhizobium; species Bradyrhizobium sp. 142. The sequence continues at coordinate 20,921 of NZ_JADPKQ010000472.1, read as the reverse complement.
GAACCTCTTCAAGCTGATGTCCTACAAAGACGAGTACGAAGTCGCGCGGCTTTACACCGACGGCAGCTTTGCCAACAAGGTCTCGGAGAAATTCGACGGCGATTTTTCGCTGAAGTTCTATCTGGCGCCGCCGATCTTCGCGCAGCGTGACAAGGTGACCGGGCATCTCCAGAAGAACGAGTTCGGCGGCTGGATGATCCACGCCTTCCGCGTTCTCGCCAAGCTCAAGTTCCTGCGCGGCACCGCGTTCGATCCGTTCGGGCGCACCGAGGAGCGCAGGACCGAGCGGAAGCTGGTCGAGGATTATCTGGCGATGATCGATCAGCGAATTGTCGGGTTGAAAGCGGAGCAAATCCCGCTGCTGGCAAGGCTTGCGCGCGTACCCGAAATGATCCGCGGTTTCGGCCACGTCAAGGATGCCAACATCAAGCAGGCCGCCGCCGAGACGGCACGGTTGGAGGCGGAGCTCGAGAACAGCCGCTTTGCGGCAGCCGCGGAGTAGCGGTTAGTTAGGCGAGCGAACTCTCTCCGCCCGTCAGTGCGAGGAGCCCTTGCGACGAAGCAATCCAGACTGCCTCTGCGGAACAATTCTGGATTGCTTCGCTGCGCTCGCAATGACGAGATTGTGGGACGAGCGTGCCACGCTCTCATCTGTCATCGCCCGGCTTGACCGGGCGATCCAGTACGCCGCAGCGGCTGTTCTGGATCGCGCTGCCTCTGGAATACTGGATGCCCCGCTTTCGCGGAGCATGACAGCGGAAAGCACGGTTAGACTGAGGCCGACACGCCGCCGTTCACCTCTCCCTGTGGAAGAGGTGAACGGCGGTCTCGGCTTTGGCCAAGCGAACCAAAGTTCAGCGAGCCGGCTTGCGCTCGACTGGATCGATGTCGATCGCACGCAGACGGCCGAGCCGCAGCACGTCCATCGCGAGCCGCCGGCCGATGCGGTCGCGGTCGAGCACGCGGATCAGATCGTCGACGCCGTTGATCTCGACGCCGTCGAGCCTGATCACGACGTCGCCGGGCAGCAGCCCCGCCTTCGCCGCCGGCCCGTCCGGCTCGACCTGGGCGAGCAGCGCGCCCATCTTGTTCTCGACGCCGGCCAGCACGGCGTGCCGCCGCGGGATCGGCGCGGTCTGCCCGGCGACACCGATATAGGCGCGGCGGACGTAGCCGTGGCGGATGATCTCCGACAGCACGAATTGCGCGGTGTTGCTGGCGACCGCGAAGCAGATGCCCTGCGCACCGCTGATGATGGCGGTGTTGATGCCGACCACCTCGGCATTCGACGAGACCAGCGGTCCGCCGGAATTGCCGGGATTGAGCGCGGCATCGGTCTGGATCACGTCCTCGATGGTGCGTCCGCTCACCGAACGGATCGAGCGCCCTAGCGCCGAGACAACACCGGCCGTCACGGTCGATTCGAAGCCGAGCGGATTGCCGATCGCGATCACGAGCTGGCCGCGGCGCAGGCTCTTGGAGTTGCCGAGCGCGGCATAGGGCAAGTCGCGGACGCCGTTGGCGCGCAGCAGCGCCAGATCCGTGTCGGGATCGACGCCGAGCACGCGGGCGTCGCCGACATGGCCCTCGACGTCGCGCAGCCGGATTTCCTTGGAGGCGCCGACCACATGGCTGTTGGTGAGCACGAGGCCGTCCGGCGAGATCACGATGCCCGAGCCGAGCCCGCCGCGCTCGCGACCGTTCGGCACCTTCGGCCCGGTCTCGACGCGCACGACGGCGGCGCCGACGCGATCGGTCACGTCGATCACGGCATTGGAATAGGCATCCAGCAGCGCCCGGTCGTTCTCCGGGGCAGCCGCCGTCGTTCGCGATGACGATCCGTCATCGGCGATGTCTGAGGTAAAATCCAGCATGGCAAGAGTCCTTGAGGCTCACACAGATGGTGGCCTGTTCGCTCTCGCGCAAGTGGCCCGCTTGGGGCGCAGGGCTGGACTACCAGGGTGGCTAGGTCGCCCGCCGCAACCTGCCCGCCCTCGCCTTGACCGGATCGAGCAGCGACCAGTCGCCGTCCGGGAGCACATGGCCCTTGGGAAACGGCGCGCGCAGCTCGAGCCCGAGCGAGCGCAGCACGCGGTCATCGCGGTAGTAGCATTGCAGCACGACGCGAACGAGCGTTGCGGCCGCGGCGCCGCCAGTCGATCGAAACTGCTCGGCGACGCCATCGCGTGCGGCGGGCTCAAGCTCCGCCAGCGGCATGCCGGCGAGCCGGCCCAGATGATCCAGCGCTGCCACCACCCGTTTGGCGTCGCGGCCAAGCGTGGCGAGGATGTCGGCCTGGATGATGTCGTCATCGGCGCCGGGCACGCGATATTCCTCGCTCGCCGGGATGATCATCGCGGCGATCGTGCGCAAGTCCCGGCGCTGCCGCGGCGTGAGCGTGAGCTGATCAGTCATGGCGTCCTCTTCTAGTGCTCGCGCGGCGATGAAAGTGCACTCCCTCCCGCGCTTGCGGGGGAGGGTCGGGGAGAGGGTGCCTCCACAAAGAGACTGCCCCAGAGGAAAGAACCCTCACCCGCGCCTCCGGCGCGACCTCTCCCGAGCGGGAGAGGTGCAGCGAAGTCGCGGCTCATTTCGATCCACATCATTCTCAATCGAACAAATTGGCGAGGCGCTGCTTCATCTGGTCGGCGACGTAGAGCGCAATGGCCTGAATGGTCGAGGTCGGGTTGACCCCGCCCGAGGTGACGAAGACGCTGCCGTCGACGATGAAGAGATTTTTCACGTCGTGCGAGCGGCCCCATTCATTGACCACGGAGGTTTCAGGATCGGTGCCCATCCGTGCCGTGCCGAGCAGATGCCAGCCACCCCACGGGATCGGCGAATTGATGCAGATGTCGGTGGCGCCTGCCGTCTCGAGAACCTCCCGGCCGCGGGCCAGCGCATGCTCCATCATCTTCCGGCTGTTCTCGCTGATCGTATAGTCGATCTTCGGCGCGGGAATGCCGTGGCTGTCCTTGAGAACGGGATCGAGCGTGACGCGATTGTGCTCCTCCGGCAAATCCTCGCAGATCGCGGAAAATCCGAGTCGATGGCCGTTGAGCTTGCGGAAGACGCGGTGATGATCAGCGCCCCAAGGCAGAATGCCCTTCTGCTCGCTGACGACGGCCTCGAACACGGGTCCTGCGCCGCGCACGAACTGGACCCCGTAGCCCCGCACGAAGCCGCGCGACAGGTCCGTATCGTACCACTCCTTGCTCCATAGGCAGGTCGGCGGCGCGCGGTTGCTGTCGGTCGGCTCCTTCACATAGCCGTAGATCTGCGCGTAGGGGTGGAACATCAGGTTCTTGCCGACGAGGCCGGACGAATTGGCAAGGCCGTTCGGGAAGCGCCCTGAGGCCGAGTTCAGCAGCAGTCGCGGCGTGCCGACGCCGTTGCAGGCGATGATGACGACATGCGCCGGCTGAAACTGCTCGACGCCATCCTTGTCGTAGTAGACCACGCCCGAAGCCATGCCGTTCTCGTCGGTGGTGATCTCGCGCACCCGGCAATGGGTGCGCAGCTCGACGCCGGCGCGGATCGCATGCGGCCAATAGGTGATGTCGGTCGAGGATTTCGCGCCCTGCGCGCAGGCCGGCGTGCAATGGCCGAGATTGATGCAGCGCGCCCGGCCCTCATAGTCCATCGTCGCAACCGTGGTGTCCGACGGCCACCAATGCCAGCCGAGCTTGTTCATGGCCTTGCCGATGATCGCACCGGACAAGCCCAGCGGCTGCTGCGGCATCGGCGGATGCGTCAGCGGCGACAGCGGATCGCCCGACAGGCCGGATGTCCCCATCATCCGGTCGTTCTCTGCGAAGAATGGCGTCAGCGCGTCGTAGTCGATCGGCCAGTCGTCGGCGACACCGTCGAGCGTCTTGACCTTGAAATCGGAGGGGTGCAGCCGCGGCCAGTGCGCGGTGTACATCACGGTCGAGCCGCCGACCGCATTGTAGTTGACGACCTTGATCGGCGAATTGTCATCGTTGATCGGATAGTCCTCGGGCCGGCCGCGGATGTTCGGGCTGGACGACCACTCGCCGTAGAACTTGGCTTCCCAGTCCCGACCCGTGCTGGGATATTCCGCCGGGTTCATCCAGCCGCCCTGCTCCAGGCAGAGAATGTGCATCTTGGTCTCCGCCAGCGACCACGCGACCGCGGCGCCCGAAGCGCCGGCGCCGATGATCAGGACGTCCACAGGGTCTTTCATCGCAACCTTGTCCTCCCGCCCTCGCCGCTTCCCGGGCAATTCGGCCATCATGGCACGCGGGCTGACGCAGACGATAAGATCAGAGCGACCGGCGAGTAAAGCCGCGGGCCTGGAATGTCGCACTTCGCGGGGCGCAGACCATTGGTATCGCCACATCCGGATGCTAGGAAAAGAGGAAAAGAGCAATCGATAGCGAGCCCGTATGTCCTTGAAGAATTCCTTTACCGCCGCCCGCGCTTTCGCGCTTGTTTTGTTTCTTGCTCTGTCCGGATTTCTGGCCAGCTCAGGGCCAGGACTCGCGTTGACTGCGACAGCAACGGTCCGGGACGCCAATTCCATCCAGCTTGGCGACGTCACCTACCGGCTCGACGGCGTGGACGCGCCGGAGCTGGACCAGGTCTGCATCGACGATCACGCCGACGCCTGGACCTGTGGCATCGACGCGCGCGACCAGCTGACGAAGCTGATCGGCGGACGTCCGGTGCGCTGCGATGATGTCGGGCCGGAGAAGAGCTTTGGCAAACGCCACCGCGCCATCTGCACCGCCGAGGGCGACAAGATCACGCTGAACGAGCAACTGGTCCGGCTCGGCTTTGCGATTGCGCGGGAGCCGATCAAGGCCAATGTCAAGGCGGGGGCAGCCGAGGCGAAGATGGCCGCGGCCGGCATCTGGAAGGGCTGCTTTGTTGCACCGCAAGAGTTCCGCACCGACAAGAAGGACGGCGCGCTCCTGGGCACCGCCTGCCGCGCCGACCGCGACAAGGAGATTCGCGCGGCGCTGTTTCCCGACGAACTGACGATGCCACCGAGCTGCAGCATCAAGGGCAAGCTCGCGGTGCGGGCGCGGGTCACCGGCAATATCGGAATCTATCATCTGCGAGGCTGCCCGAGCTACCCGGCAACAACGAAGCCGGACCGCTGGTTCTGCTCGGAGGAGGACGCCCAGGCCGCCGGCTTCCGCAAGGCGTATAATTGCCGTCGGCCCAAGTGAAACTCCAAGTAAACGTCCGGGTGGAGCTCCGCGGTGAGGAACCCATCACGCAGCCGTGAGCGGTATCGGGAGACAGTATTGATCCGGAATTGAACTCTATCAGGAGTTGTTGCATTCGGAAGGTGCGGTAGTGCCATGCGCTATCGCTTCCTTGGCAGCAATCCGGCTTCGGCCCGATTGTCCTTGCTTGGGCGTTTCCTCCCTAGACTTGGGCCGCTTGTCACCAACAAGCGGCTCTTCTTTACGTGCGGCGCTGCTAGGATAGCATATGCGAATATGCGGGACGTCGTCGTGCCCGGGCTTGTCCCGCCTGCGCGGCCGAAGCCGCTTCGGAGAGGCGAAGGCCCGGGCATCCAGGTTCTTCGCGCCGTGGAGCCAAGACGTGGATGGCCGGGACAAGCCCGGCCATGACGATGTGGAAGCGTCAGCGGACCAAGCGCTGACCTGTCACTGCATTCGCATGATCTGGTCCATCGGCGGCATGTTCGCATTCAGGTGCGACATGATCCAGACTGAGCCGCCAACCACGAGGAACACGATCAGCAGCCCGAAGGCCAGCGCCAGCACGTTGTTGGTGTTATCCGGGCCTGTCGTGATGTGCAGGAAGAACACCAGATGCACGCCCATCTGCGCGATCGCCAGCACGATCAGCGCCACGGGAATGGAAGGCTGCCAGACCAGATCCGTGCCGGCGATGAAAAACGACGTCGCCGTGAGCAGCAGCGCGAGGGCCAAGCCAACTGTGTAGCCGAGGACGCGCGCGCCGACACTGTGTTGCTCTTCCTCGCCGGGCGCGAGGTCGTGTTCAGTCCGCGCGTGCGTCTGATCGCTCATACGCCACTCCCAAGCAGGTAGACGACGGAAAACACGGCGACCCAGATGATGTCAAGCGCGTGCCAGAACAGCGCAAAGCACGTCATCCGGCGCAGGATGTCGGCGCGAAAGCCTTTCGCGAACACCTGGGCCATCATGGTCAGGAGCCAGAGCACGCCGGCGGAGACGTGCAGGCCGTGGCATCCGACCAGCGAGAAGAACGCGGTCAGGAACGCGCTGCGCGACGGGCCGTAGCCGCGCGCAACGAGGCCGGCGAATTCGCGGAACTCGATCGCCAGGAATATCAGCCCCAGCACGCAGGTCACGGCCATGCCGAGGTAGAACCAGAACCGGTTGCGCACGTCGGCCGCAATGCTGGCCATGCCGCAGGTGAAGCTCGACAGCAGCAGACAGACCGTCTCGATCGCAACGTTCCTCTGTTCGAAAATCTCCGATCCTTTCGGGCCGCCGGCGGTCTGGCCGGACAACACGGCATAGGCCGCGAAGAAGCAGGAGAACATCACGATGTCGGAGAGCAGGAAGATCCAGAAGCCGTAGGCGGTCACGATGCGCTTCGGCGCTGGTCCCGGGTGCTCGATGACGAGGCCGATGTGATGGGGATCGGCGTGGGCGTGGCCGACGGCTGCGGTCATCGACATCAGGTTGCTCCCGCCATGCTGACGAGGTTGCGCCGCTCCTCGAGATTGATGCGGTCGATCCGCGCGACCTCCGCGGCCGGGATGACGTATTCATCGTGGTCGCGCCAGGCGAAAACGACAAAGGTCGCGAACGCGCCGATGCCGCCCAGGATCACCATCCACCAGATGTGCCAGATCAGCGCAAAGCCCATGATGCTGGCGAAGAACGCGCAGACGAAGCCGGTCGGCGAATTCCGTGGCATCTCGATGTCATGATATTCGCGCTCTTCATGCTCGAGCGATTGCTGCCGGGCATGGATCTTTATGTCCCAATAGGCGTCTTCGCCGCGCACATCGGGATCGAACGCGAAATTGAACACCGGCGGCGGCGACGCGGTTGCCCATTCCAGCGAACGTCCATCCCAGGGATCGCCGGTGCGGTCGCGCAACGCCTCGCGGTTGCGGATGCTGACGACGAGCTGCAAGATCTGGCAGATGACGCCGATGGTCAGTATCGCCATGCCAACAGCCGCAACCAGCATCCAGGGTCGCCACGCGGCAACATCGTAGTGCTGCATGCGCCGCGTCATACCGAGCATGCCGGCGATGTAGAGCGGGATGAAGGTGACGTAGAAACCTGTGAAGGTGAACCAGAATGCGAGCTTGCCCCAGCGTTCGTCGAGGCGGAAGCCGAAGGCCTTCGGGAACCAGTATTCGAAGCCGGCGAAGGCGCCGAACAACACGCCGCCGATGATGACGTTGTGGAAGTGCGCGACCAGGAACATGCTGTTGTGGAGCATGAAGTCGGCCGGCGGCACCGCGACCAGCACGCCGGTCAGCCCGCCGATGATGAAGGTGACCATGAAGCCGACCGACCATAGCATGGGCGTCTGAAAACGGATGCGGCCGCCATACATCGTGAACAGCCAGTTGTAGATCTTCACGCCGGTCGGTATCGCGATGATCATGCTGGCGATACCGAAGATGGCGTTGACATCGGGACCCGCGCCCATCGTAAAAAAGTGATGCAGCCAGACCATGAACGAGATGACGCAGATCGCCATGGTGGCCAGCACCATCGAGCGATAGCCGAACAGCGCCTTGCCGGAGAAGGTCGAGACCACCTCGGAAAAGATGCCGAAGGCCGGCAGCACCAGAATGTAGACCTCGGGGTGCCCCCAGGCCCAGATCAGGTTCATGAACATCATGACGTTGCCGCCGGCTTCGTTGGTGAAGAAGTGGAAGCCGAGGTAGCGGTCGAGCAGCAGCATGGCGAGCGTCGCTGTGAGGATCGGGAACGCCGCGACGATCAGCAGGTTCGAGGCCAGCGTGGTCCAGCAGAACATCGGCATACGCAGATAGTTCATGCCCCTGGTGCGCAGCTTCAGCACGGTGGTGACGAGGTTGATGCCGGCCACCAGCGTGCCGACACCGGAAATCTGGAGCGACCATGCGTAGTAGTCGACGCCGACGCCGGGCGAGTAGGACAATTCCGACAGCGGCGGAAAGGCGAGCCAGCCGGTGCGCGCGAATTCGCCGATCACCAGCGAGAGATTGACTAGCAGCGCGCCGGTCGCTGTCAGCCAAAAACCTACGGAGTTAAGCGTCGGAAAAGCGACGTCGCGTACGCCGAGCTGAAGCGGCACGATCAGGTTCATCAATCCGATCACGAACGGCATCGCCACGAAGAAGATCATGATGGTGCCGTGGGCCGAGAAGATCTGATTGTAGTGCTCCGGCGGAAGATAGCCCTGCGATTGGTAGGCGATCGCCTGCTGGATACGCATCATGATGGCGTCGCTGCCGCCGCGCAGCAGCATCACCGAAGCCAGCAGGATATACATGACGCCGATGCGCTTGTGGTCGACGCTGGTGATCCATTCGTGCCAGAGATAGGGCAGATGCCCTTTCACCATGACCCAGACCAGCACAGCCAGGATCCCAACCAGCACCACGGCGCCCGCAATGAGCGGGATCGGCTGGTCGAACGGGATCGCCGACCAATCGAGCTTACCGAGCATCGTGGCCTCCACTCCGCGACCGGCCGGCCTCGGACAACAGCTCCGGGCCCGGCCCTGGCGGAATGTGCTGGGTCGCGATCAGGTCGAACAGCCGGGGATCATCCAGGCGATAGGTCGGCCTGCCCTTCTCGACGCCCTGCTGCATCAGCTTCTTGTAACTGTCCTCGTTCAGCACGGCATCGGTCTTCGCCGTGGTCGCCACCCAATCCGGAAATGCAAGCGGCGAGATCACATTGACGTCGAACATCATGTCAGGAAAGCCGTCGCCGGAGAAATGCGCCGACAGCCCCTGGAGCTTGCCTTCATTGTCAGCACGCAGGTTCAGCTTCGTCACCATGCCGTTCATGGTGTAGATCATGCTGCCGAGCTGCGGGATGAAGAACGTGTTCATCACGCTCGACGAGGTCAGCTGGAAATTCAGCTCGGCGCCGGCCGGCACCGTCAGCGTATTCACGGTGGCGATACGCTGATCCGGATAGATGAAGAGCCATTTCCAGTCGAGCGAAACGGCCTGGATGCGGACCGGGCTGCCGGTGCCCGGCACCGGCGCTGCGGGATCGAGCTGATGCGAGCCGATCCAGGCGACGCCGCCGAGCAGGATCACGGTGAGCGCCGGGATCGCCCACACCACCATCTCCACGCGCCCGGAATAGACGAAGTCCGGCTGAAAGCGCGCGCGCGGATTGGACGCGCGAAACCAGAACGCGAACGCCAGGATCGCGATGATGGTCGGCACCACGATCGCCAGCATGATGAAAACGGAATCGACCAGGATCGTGCTATTCGCAGCAGCAACGGGCCCTTGCGGATCGAGCAGATTCATCGGCAAGCCACTGGCGGTCGGGAAGCCCCCGGGAGAAGCGTAACGCAAAAAACGCCCTGGCAGCAAACGCAGTCGTACGAAGTCGGTTCCTGCGCAGCAGCAGGCCTTTGCGCGTGCACGCACTTTCCTTGAGGCAACGGAGCCATGCATGTTCGGCGGGACGGCGTGCACCGAACGCCACCACTCAGCGACCGATCGCTCTTCTGCTTCGCTTGGCGCGTGCTATCGTGATGAAAAAGCAGGGAGAAAGCGCCATGCGTCTAGCCGAGAAGATTGCCATCGTGGTCGGCGCCGGCCAGAGCCCCGGTGAAGGCATGGGCAACGGCCGCGCCACCGCGCTGACATTCGCGCGCGAGGGCGCCAAGGTGCTTTGCGTCGATCATCATCTGGAGTCCGCACAGGAAACTGTCGCGATGATCACCGCGAGCCAAGGAACCGCGGCGGCCTTCAAGGCCGACGTGACCAACTCCGCTGACATCAGGGCGATGGTGGCCGAAGCGAAGGCGCGCTGGGGCCGCATCGACGTGCTGCACAACAATGTCGGCGTGAGCCTGTCCGGCGGCGACGCCGAGCTGCTGCAGCTGACCGAGGAGGCGTTCGAGCGCGTCGTCGCCATCAATTTGAAGAGCTGCATTTTCGCCGCGAAAGAAGTGATCCCGATCATGCGCGCGCAGAACAGCGGCGCGATCATCAACATCTCCTCGATGGCGGCGATCACGACCTATCCCTATGTCGCCTACAAGGCGACGAAATCGGCGATGATCGCCTTCACCGAGCAGCTCGCCTACCAGAATGCGGAATACGGCATCCGCGCCAACGTCATCTTGCCGGGCCTGATGAACACGCCGATGGCCGTCGACACCCGCGCCCGCGAATGGCACAAGACCCGCGCCGAAGTCGAAGCCGAACGCGACAGCAAGGTACCGCTGCGCAAGAAGATGGGCACCGCATGGGACGTGGCGAATGCCGCGCTGTTTCTGGCGTCGGATGAAGCAAACTTCATCACCGGCGTAACGCTGCCGGTGGATGGCGGGGCGAGTGTTAGACGGGGGTAGGCGAGCCGGCGCTTTCCCTTCTCCCCTTGTGGGAGAAGGTGGCGCGAAGCGCCGGATGAGGGGTCTCTCTCGGCAAGTTCACTCGCGAGACGACTCGCCGATAGAACCCCTCACCCGGCTTCGCTGTCGCGAAGCCACCCTCTCCCACAAGGGGCGAGGGTGCACCTCTGCCGCGGCGCGATTCTTATTCTAATGCGTCACCCGCTTCTAATGCCTCACCCGCCAGATCGTGCCGTTGCCATCTTCCGAGATCAGCAGCGCTCCATCTTTCTCCACCGCGATTCCGACCGGCCTTCCCCACACCTCCCTGTCGTTCACGACGAACCCCGTGACAAAATCCTCGTACTCGCCGGTCGGCTTGGCGTCCTTCATCCGGATGCGGATCACCTTATACCCGGTGCGCTTCGAGCGGTTCCAGGAGCCGTGCTCGGCAGCGAAGGCGTCGCCCTGATACTCGGACGGAAATTGCGTGCCCTGATAGAAGGCCATGCCGAGCGAAGCCGAGTGCGATTGCACCAGCACGTCCGGCAGGGTCACCTTGTCCTTCAGGTCCGGCCGCGCGCCGGCGTGGCGCGGGTCTTCGTTGGCGCCGATATAGAACCACGGCCAGCCGTAGAACGCGCCCTCCTTCACGCTGGTCACATAGTCGGGCACGAGATCGTCGCCGAGGCCGTCGCGCTCGTTGGTCGAGCACCAGGGCAACCCCGTCTGCGGCTGGATCGCAAGGCCGACACAGTTGCGGATGCCGGTGGCGTAGAGTTTGCGGTCCTTGCCGTCGGGGGCGAAGGCGAGCACGGCGGCGCGCTCGGCCTCGTAGCCCCACGATGCGCCGAGCGGCTGCGCCTTCGACCACGCCTCAAGCCCGCCCGGCGGATTGCCCATGCCATCGCCGGCATTGCCGGCCGAGCCCACCGACACCAGCATGCGCCTGTTGTCGGGCGTGAACACGATGTCGCGGGTGGAGTGGCCCGATCCAGACGGCAGGCTCGCAACCACCGTCTCCGCCTTGACCGACGCCTTGAGGTCGCCGACGCGATAGGGAAAGCGGATGACGCTGCCGGTATTGGCGACGTAAAGCCATTGCGGATTGTCGCCGTTCGGAAAGAACGCCATGCCGAAGGGACGATTCAGTCCGGTGGCATAGATGTCGTTGGTTGCGACCTTCGCGCCGCCTTCCTCGAGCCGCAGCACGCGAATGCGCCCTGCTCCGGTCTCGGCAACGAAAATGTCGCCATTCGGCGCGACGCGGAGCACGCGCGGGCTGGACAGACCGTCAGCCAGCAGCTCGATCTTGAAGCCCTGCGGCACCTGCGGCATGGCGCTGCCGCGCGCCACAATGCGCGTCGCATTGGCGACCGACGGCGAGGCGCCGGGCTTGGGCAGGTCCTGCGGGCGGATCAGCCTGACGACACCGGGCTTGTCGGCTTGCCAACTGCCGAACGCATCCTTGCCTTGCAGCACAGGCTCGGCCTGCGCGCCGGCGCAGACCGATAGCATCCATGCAGCCAGCGTCATATGCGACACATGCATCTTCACGGCGTCTTCCTCCCGGTCTTGGTCTGCCAAATCCCACGTCAGCTCATGCCCGCACGATGTGCAACAGAGTGCGGGCATCGTACTGGAAAATAACGTGGATCGGTGCGACACATTGTAAGGGCACGTCCGTCGGCTGCGGTCATCAAAGCTGCGGCAGATGCCGCGATTGATGGGGTGATCATGTGGGGATCGATCGTATCGGAATGGGCCAGCCTGCTGCTGCGCTGGCTGCATGTCGTGGCGGCGATCGGCTGGATCGGCAGTTCGTTCTACTTCATCCATCTCGACCTCAGCCTGAAGCCGAACGCCGACCTGCCGGATGGCGTGCAGGGCGAAGCATGGCAGGTCCATGGCGGCGGCTTCTACCGGATCATGAAATATCTGGTCGCGCCAAGCCAGATGCCGGAGGAACTCACCTGGTTCAAATGGGAAGCCTACACCACCTGGCTGTCCGGCTTCGCGCTGATGGTGGTGATCTACTATCTCGAAGCTGACCTGTTCCTGGTCGACAAGTCGATCCTCGATCTAACGCCGGTCCAGGCCGGGCTATTCAGCCTCTCGAGCCTCGCACTGGCGTGGCTGCTCTACGAGGTCGCCTGCCGCACCGGGCTGGCCCGGCGCGAGCTCGGCTTTGCCATCGGCGGCTACCTGTTTCTGGTCGCGCTGACCTTCGCCTTCACGCACGTCCTCAGCGGGCGCGGCGCCTTCAACCAGATCGCCGCGATCATCGGAACCATCATGGTCGCCAATGTCTTCGCGGTGATCATCCCGAACCAGAAGAAGATCGTGGCCGCCCTGATCGCCGGACAGGCACCCGATCCGAAACTCGGCAAGACCAGCAAGGAGCGCTCGGTCCACAACAACTATCTGACATTGCCGGTCGTCGTGCTGATGATCAGCAACCACTATCCCCTGCTCTACGCCACCCGCTTCAACTGGATCATCGTCGCGATCATCTTGGCACTCGGCCCCGTGATCCGCCATTTCTTCAACGAGCGGCACGCAGGACGCAAGTCGCCATGGTGGGTGTGGGGCGTGGCCGCGGCCGGCGCGATCGCGATCCTCTTCCTCTCCGCAGCCGGCCCGCGCGAGGTGACGACGAGCGCGCTATCGGCACAGCCGACCATCGCCGCTGTCGAGGAGATCGTGACGTCCCGCTGCAGCATGTGCCACGCGGCCGAGCCGGTCTGGGCCGGCATCGTCACCGCGCCGAAGGGCATTCTGCTCGACGGTCCCGAGAGCATCCACCGCAACATCCGCCTGATCGGCCGCGTGGCGGCATGGTCCAATGCGATGCCGCCGGGCAATATCACGGAGATGACCAGCGAGGAGCGCGCCACCCTCGCCGCCTATATCAGCGAGCAGGCCCGCTGACGCCACCGACCGCAGCGTGTCGATAGAGCATTTTGCGGAATGAAATTCCGCATCCGCCGGCGAATTCAAAATGACTTGAGCGACCATCCATCGTACACAGGACGTGCTACGGTCGTTGGTGCGATCGTCAGCTCAGTTTGAAGCATGCCGGGGAAATCACAGTGGCCCTCAAGAACGTCATCGGTATCGACCACGCCGTGGTCATGGTGAAGGACCTCGACAAGGCCGCCGAGAATTACAGGCAACTCGGCTTCACCCTATCGCCGCGCGGTACCCATAGCGCGCATATGGGCACCGGCAACTACACCATCATGTTCGGCCCGGACTATATGGAGCTGCTCGGCGTGCTGGCGGCGACCGAGCCCAATGCGCCCGCGCGCGCCTTCCTCGACAAGCACGGCGAGGGCATCGAGCGCATCGCGTTCACCGCGGTCGATTCCGCCGCCGGCGCGGAGGAGATCCGCGCGCGGGGCCTGGTGCCGATCGGCCCCACCGATTTCGAACGGCCGGTGACGCTGCCGAACGGCACGGTATCGGCTGCAAAATTCCGTACCTTCATGTGGCCGACCGCGGAGGCGCCGGGCGGCGTGCGCATCTTCGCCTGCCAGCATAAGACCCGCGACACCGTGTGGATTCCCGAGCTGATGAAGCACGCCAATGCCGCCAGGCGGATCAAGCAGACGCTGATCGCAACGCCCGAGCCGGCGAAGGAGGCTGCGCATCTGGCCCGCCTGATCGACCGCGAGCCCAGGGCCGAGGCTGACGGCGCTGTCAGTGTGCCCTCCGGCGGCGATCGTGCCGACTTCGTCTATCTGACGCTGGACCAGCTTGCAAAGCGCTATCCCGGCGTGCCGCTTGCGGGCCTGTCCGAGCGCGGCGGCGCGGCGCTGGTGCTCGTCAGCGGCGATCTCGCGGCGACCGAGAAGGCGCTCGGCCCGGCCGGCGTGCGTAGTGGGACCGCGATCTGCGTGGCGCCGGCCAAGGCCAACGGCACCCTGCTCGCCTTCATTGCCGGCTGATTTAAACCAATTCTTGAACGTGTATTTACCCGGCGGCCCTGCCGCTTCGACGAGGATTCCGTCGGCGCATCGAGGAAGACGACCGGTGTGCCGGCACATTCGCAACGGTGATCGTCTCCCCGACCTTGTCGAAAGCTTTGCCGGGATTGAGGGCCTTGAGGAGCTCTCCGCTCATGTGGAATTTCTCGGCGAGGCCATCGAGGGGGCTGGTGCAGCTCAGCGCCTTCAGCGGTTTCATCTGCTCGAGCCTCGGCGGCAGTTCTTTCAGGAATGGTCCCTTCACATCCGCGTCGGTGATCTTGTAGTCGACGACGACAGGACCTTCGCTCGCCGCGCTTAGCCTGTCCCACAGCTCTGGCGCGATTTCCTTGTCGGCGGCGATGCCGTTCTGCTCGGCAAATGCATTCAGCGCTTTCTGCGCATTCTCTCCGAACTTGCCGTCGATCTCGCCGGGCGAGAATTTTGCGCGATCGAGCAGGATCTGAAGCTTCACCACCGATGCGCCGACCTTGTCGGTGGCGGGCTGCTTGGCGGGACGCGCGGCGTCGTTCACCGCTGCCGCGTCGAGATTGCCCGCGGCCGCCGGGACGGTCAGCGACAGCAGGACCACCACTGCGAATATCCCGCGCATCATCTTCACGTGTTCCCGTTCGCGCGTCATCCGCAGACACCCGGAGAGTTTCTTCTCTGGAACACCGTAGTAGCACCGACGGAACCTTTGAGATCGCAGCTTTGCCGCAATCGCAGGGTTAAGAACTCCTTATCGTCATCGTCGGCGCATCGCCGGCTGTTCACCCACAGTTCGAGGTTGTCCACGCAATGCGATTTGTCGTCGCGGCTTGCGCCGCGTTTTTGGTTTTGATGTGCGACCTCGATCCGTCGGCGTCGCGACAAGCATCAACTTTCAACAACGACGTTATTCAAAACAATCCAGCCTCCCCACTTGTTCCGGTCGTCGAGCTCTTCCTCGCAAGCGTGCGGGCGATCGAGCTGGCCAATGCGCGCGCGTCCTACGAGGAGACGGCCGAGCCGCCGCGCGCGATCGAATCCGCCGCACCTGCCCCGGCTTCACCGACTGACCAATTCTGCAACGCGCTCCGGGAAGCCGCCGAGGCCAGCGGCATTCCGGTGCCGTTCTTCGCCCGCCTGATCTGGCAGGAGAGCCGATTTCGCTCCAACGAGGTCAGCGGCGCCGGCGCACAGGGCGTCGCGCAGTTCATGCCGGAGACGGCCGCAGAGGTCGGGCTCGATGATCCCTTCGATCCGATGAAGGCCTTGCCGGCATCGGCAAAGTTCTTGCGCAAGCTCCGCGACGATTTCGGTAACCTCGGCCTCGCCGCAGCCGCCTATAACGCCGGCCCGGGCCGGATCCAGAAATGGCTTGCCAGGGAAAGCGGGCTGCCGCATGAGACGCGCAATTATGTTCGGATCATCACCGGCACCAGGGCGGAGGACTGGATCGAGCGCTCGGAGGCGCTTGCGATCCGGATCGACCTGCCGCGCGAGGCCCCCTGCGAAGGCGTCGGCAGCCTCTCCAAGACCAAGGATGTCGCCTGGGTTCAGGTTAACCTGGCGCCTGGCGTCGCCACCATCATCCACAAGGCCGAGCAGCTGGCGGCGCGATCGGCGGCGAACCGTGCGCGTAAGCGGTTCGCATCATTGCTCCGGAAGAGCTCGGATCATGGCAAGGCGCGCAGCATGATCGCGGCGCGCTCGGCCGGAAAGAGCGCGAAGGCACGCGCGATCCGTTTCGCATCGCGCGAGCGACCCTCGAGTTGATAGGCAGATCGGGAAGTCGTCGGCGCTGTGGCTCCGATCACTTTCGTTACGACGACGCCAGGAACCTGAGATGCCATCGAAGAGCGCTGGAGTCCTCGCCTATCGAATGCGACCGGATATCGAGGTCCTGCTTGTGCATCCCGGCGGGCCGTTCTGGCGCAACAAGGATCTCGGCGCATGGTCGATCCCGAAGGGCGAGTATACCGAGGGGCAGGACCCTGAGGCCACTGCGCGACGTGAGTTTGCCGAGGAGCTTGGGCTGGAGCTGACTGATACGCTGATCGCGCTGGGTGAGGTCAGGCAACGCGGCGGCAAGATCGTGAGCGCCTTCGCCATCGAGCTCGACATCGATACGCGCAGCATTCGCAGCAACACGTTCGAGATGGAATGGCCGCCGCGCAGCGGCAAGCGACAGAGCTTTCCCGAGGTCGATCGCGCCGAGTTCTTCGCCCTCGATGAGGCAGGCAAGAAGATCAACGAAGGCCAACGTCCGCTGCTCGGCCGGCTGGCGCGTCTGGTCGGCGGCCGCTAGAGCGGGAGAGCCGACGGCCAA
This sequence comes from Bradyrhizobium sp. 142, assembly GCF_023074015.1. NCBI lineage: Bacteria > Pseudomonadati > Pseudomonadota > Alphaproteobacteria > Hyphomicrobiales > Nitrobacteraceae > Bradyrhizobium > Bradyrhizobium sp. 142. Next base: position 4,112 of record NZ_JADPKQ010000472.1, on the reverse strand, counting down.
TCAAAACCCGCAAAAACAACCCCATGCACAGTAGCCGACGCCTGTCAGAACAAGGACTTGCAGGGGACAGGGATTTGCGCCGGACAAGGATACGCGCGCCGCAACGCCGTTTGACTCGTCGGGCAAAACACCGGCAGAATGGCATCATCGCGAGAGTTCGTCAGCGCCTGCCCCACCCGGCCGGCGCGCTTCGACGCCCCAAGCGAAAAACCCGACATCTCAACATCGTACAGCGCTATCGCGAGCGGTTTGATCTGCACGCATCGCGTCCGCGCGCCTGCACCAAAGGACACAGCCCATAACGACATCTGCAAACCGCAACCCGACGGCATCGATCGCATCGAACAATCACGCCGCCCTCGCGGCAAGCCCGCGGGTCAAGCTCTCCCGGCGGCGGATCAGGATCGACCATCCCGACCCGCGCGCCGGCGCACGGCTGCTGGCCGACGCGCTCGGCGCCGTCGACCGCGACGCGCTGGATGGCCTCTTGAAGCAATTGGTGAAGGCCAGCGTGATCGGCCAAAATCCCGACGCGGCCAACCTCGCCTTCATGATCTCGATGATGAAGAGCATCGGCCCGCGCGATTCCATCGAGGCCATGCTGGCGGCGCAGATGGTGTGCGTGCACGTGGCGGCGATGCGCTCCGCCTTTCGCCTCGCCTGCACCGACGACATTGCGCAGCAGGAGAGCCTTACCCGCGCCTTGGGCCGCCTGGCCCGCATTTATCCGGCCCAGATCGAGGCGCTCAGCCGCTATCGCGACAACGGCGAGCGCAAGATCACGGTGCAGAACCTGTCGGTGCAGGATGGCGGCGGCGCCATCGTCGGCAACGTCACGCAGCATGCGAGCGTGATCGTGTCGGAGCCGGGCTTCGCCAAAGCAACAATGGATGCAGGGCCGATCCAGGCAGCCAAGGCCGGCGAAGGCTACCACCGACCCATCGACGCAGAACAGGCTGCCACCGCATGATCAGCCGCCACGCCCGCAACACCGCGCCGATGCGCGCGAGCCCGCGCTGTGGGGCCAGGACACGTGACGGCGGCGCGTGTTGCGCGCCAGCGGTGCACGGCAAGACGCGCTGCCGGATGCACGGCGGCGCGGCGAGATGCGGCGCGCCGAGAGGAAATCGGAATGCGCGCAAGCATGGCCGCTTCACCAGAGATGCGGTCGCCGAGCGAAGGGCCGTTCGAGCGCTCCTCGGCGAGACATGGGACCTGCTGCGAGAGCTCTATTCCGGTGAGTGAGGGGCGTAGGCAGAGCTTCGCCCTGCTTACGCTAGTGCCCTTGAACGCATTATAGACCACGTAAAATGCCCTTAAGAGCAGTTCACTAATCGACTTGGGTCGTTCGCGCCAATTTGCCCGCAGTCTTCCCGATGTCCGGTCTAGCCTCGACTGCCGACGAGCCGGACACGGTGGCAACGTTCGCCTTCGGGCCACGGGCCGACCTTGAACCTTCGCCTGAGAGTTGTTCCGGCGCTCAAGCGACGGCAAGCCGCGCTGCCTGTAGTGCGGGGGCCCTGAATCTCGAGATTAAAGAATCACACACGCTGCGCGGGCTCCGATTTGGGATGCCAAGAAATGTAGACGACAGAGCAGCCCAAGCGTTGGAGTCACATCGCCAAGGAGGCCCGCACGTGCTCTTCAGTCTCGGCCCGAAACAGGTGCACGGCTTCGTCAAGTCCCTTCAAGGCGTGATAACCGTGATCTCCGAAGCGAAGGTTTGCGCCTGCGACGAGATCGCGAACAGTGTTGGACACGAGCACCTCCCCTGGCCCGGCCAACGCGCAGATGCGAGCTGCGATGTGCACAGCTATTCCGCTAATGTCGTCCGGCTTTACCTCTATCTCCCCCGTATGGACTCCGCCTCGGACCTGGAGATCCAGCGAGCGTACCCCCTCGGAGATGGCGGCAGCGCACCGGATTGCACGAGCAGGACCGTCGAAAGTTGCCAGGAACCCATCGCCTGTTGTTTTCACTTCCCGTCCCTTGAAGCGTTCAATCGCCAGCCATGCAAGTCGGTCATGCTGATCGAGCAGTGCGTTCCAGCGCCTATCACCGAGTTCCGATGCGCGCTTCGTCGAGTCGACGATGTCGGTGAGCATGACGGTTGCGAGGATGCGATCCGGCTCGACGTGGGTACGTGAGCCAGTGAGGAATTCGTCCATCTCGCTAGCGACACTGTCGGCGTCGCCCGCCGAGATAAAATGGTCCTGTCCAGACAGCTCAACGTATTTCGCCCCCGGAATCGTCTGCGCCAGGTAGCGCCCGGCTTCCACGTTGACCCTGCTGTCGCCGGCCCGATGCGCACGAGCGTCGGCGTGCGAATGGTCGGGAGAACGTGCCGAACGTCGATCTCGCTGTTCATGCGCAGGAGCGCAAGGACAGCCGAAGGACTCGCTCCCAATCGCTCCGAGCGTGCCCACCATTGCCTGAATCGCTCGTCCGACGCCCACGTCGGCGCGAACGCAGTGATGCTCGCCCCTGTTCCCCACGACTGCTCGACCTTGTCGAGAAAGCCTTCGAACTTATCCGGCGGCAGGACCCACGTGAAGAAGTGGGCGTAGGCTCCATAGAGCACCAGGGCCTAGCACCGCTCGGGATAGCTCGCCGCGAACAGCATGCTCATCGCACCGCCCTCCGAGGTACCGAAGACGGCGGCGCGTTCGCTGCCAACGGCATCCATCACCGCGCGCACATCATCCATGCGCCCTTCCAGGGTCGGGATGCTTCCGGTCCTGTCCGAAAGCCCGTTGCCGCGCTTGTCGAACAGGATGAGACGGCTGAAGCTCGCAAGCCGCGATAGGAAATGCGCCAGCGCCGGGTTGTCCCACTGGTGATCGAGATTGGAGATGAAGCCCGGCACAAGGATCACGGCCCTCTCCCGACCACCTGATACGCGATCCGAACCTCTCCGCTTTTGGCATACCGCGTCTCCGGCAACATCGCACAACCCCTCAAGCGAAGTTTCGAACACTTGCGGCCGCGCTTTACAACAGAGCAGGCCTGATGCGATGCGCTGGCGCGACCCGGATCAATCGACCCGAACGGCGAAATGGCCTACTCAAATCTCACTGACACCTTCGGCATGTTCGGCAGTCCTTCATATCGGACGGTGACCGTCTGACCCGGTTTCGGCGGGGTCAATGGCGAGAACGCCCCGACGCTGATCAGGTCACCAGCGTTCAGCTTGCGGCCGCTCTTCGCGAGGTCTTCCGCAAGCCCACGACCACGCTTAGCGGATTCCCGAGCGTCGCCGCACCGACTCCTTCGGCGAGCGTGGCGCCGCTCTCGTCGGTCGCGACGATCTTCATCTCAGCGAGGCGCTTCAGCGTATCCGGCGTGTTCTCCAACGGAACTTCAGGACCCGCGACGCCGAGACGAGCGGCAACGTTGATCGCGATAAGCTGAAGGCCATCGATCTTCTCGTTGGGGCCGAGCGCGATGTCGTTCAGCTCGATGTAGGGCCGCATCCCTGATATATGTCGCAGGGCCTCCTCGGTGGTTTTTGCCTGATTTACACCGTCATCCTTTACGACGAGCAGCATATCGGACTCCCATACGGGGCGCGCTCCGAACGCCGCCGGCACAGTGGCGCCATCGTTCAACACCATCTTTTCGAGCACAAGGCCCGCAACAGGCGCGTTCCAATTGAAGCGCTCCTGAACCGCCTTAGCTGTCAGCCCAGCCTTGTATCCGACGACCTTACCTTGCGAATTGGTCAAGGCCTCGACGAGCTTGTCGCGAGCGCATACGGCATCCCTCATATCGGAAACGGGCAGCGCCTTCGTCGGACGCTTCGCTTGCCAGTCCTTAACGAAGATCTGGATTGCCTCGGCTGTCGGGCATTCCGCCAGTACCGTTTGGCTCACAAGCAACGCGGCAACAAACAACGTGAGAGCGACCACACGCATCGAGGCCTCCCTTTGTCTGTTCTGACGGGAGCCTAGCCTAGGTACGCGGGAGGCGCTAGGTACCAAAATGCGGTATGTCCGTAGCTCGTGATCTGTCGCCTGTTTGTAGCTCGTGAAGTGTCGTGTTTTTGGTGCCCTGGAACAAAGGGGGCACGATGGGCACGGCATCCATTCACGAGGGTGTACGACGGATGCGGT
>NZ_JADPKQ010000349.1:0-814 GCF_023074015.1 Bradyrhizobium sp. 142 | reverse complement strand
GCGCCGCCGGCGGCGGTCTATTACGCCTCGAGCGACCGACGAGGCGAGCATCCCCAGAAGCATCTGGCCGCCTTCGCCGGTATCCTGCAAGCCGATTGCTACAACGGCTTCGAGCCGCTGTTCGACCCGCAGAGGAAGGTGCTGCCAATTACGCCGGCGTTTTGCTTTGCCCATGCGCGGCGGGGCTTCTTCGAGCTGGCTGACATCGAGAAAAATGCTCGGGAAGGTAAGAAGGGCAAACCGGTCTCTCCGATCGCGCTGGAGGCGGTCAGACGCCTCGATGCGTTGTTCGAGATCGAGCGCGCCATCAACGGCCGCGGCGCCGACGAGCGGCGCGCCGTGCGCCAGGAAAAGAGCAAGCCGCTTCTCGAGGACATGCACGTCTGGTTGCTGCGTGAGCGCGAAAACCTCTCGCGCTCTTCCGAGGTCCTGAAACCGATCAACTACATGCTCAGGCGCTGGGACGACTTCGCCCGCTTCCTCGACGATGGCAGGATCTGCTTGACCAACAATTGTGCTGAGCGCGCATTGAGAGGCATCGCATTGGGAAGGCGCAACTGGACCTTCGCCGGCAGCCAGCGTGGCGCCGACCGTGCCGCCATCATGCTGACGATGATCACGACCTGTCGCCTCAACGACGTCGATCCCAAGGCCTGGCTCGCCGACGTCCTCGCCCGTATCGCCGATCTTCCCGCTTCGCACCTGCACGAACTGCTGCCCTGGGAATGGAAGCTCCTGCGCCGAGCCGACAAGCCCGCCGATCAGCAGGCTGCCTGACCTTCTCGCAACGCCATCATAGAGCTCGCCGTGCCCG
>NZ_JADPKQ010000396.1:0-820 GCF_023074015.1 Bradyrhizobium sp. 142 | reverse complement strand
CATAAGCGGGATGACCGGCCGTTTGGCGGCAAAGACCCACCGGCGGCAGCGTTCCATTACTCGCGCAGTCGTGCCGGGGAACATCCGCAAGGCCATCTTGCCGGCTATGTGGGTCTCATGCAGGCCGATGCCTTTGATGGATACAACCAGCTCTACAAGGCTCAAAGGAAGCCGGCGCCGATCCTTGAAGCGGCGTGCTGGAGTCACGGCCGGAGGAAGTTTGTCGACCTGGTGAAACAGGGAGAGGCGCCGATCGCCAGCGAGGCTGTGCGGCGCATCGATGTCCTCTTCGAGATCGAGCGCACCATCAACGGCAAAACGCCGGAGCAGCGGCTTGCCGTGCGCTGTGAACGATCACGGCCGCTCATTGTCGAACTTGAAATCTGGATGCGCCAGCAGCGAGCGTTACTCTCCACCAAGAATGATACCGCCAAGGCGATCAACTACCTTCTCAACCGCTGGTCAGCGTTCACCCGCTTCCTCCACGACGGCCGCGTCTGTCTTACGAACAACGCCGCCGAACGAGCGTTGCGAGGTGTGGCGGTCGGAAGGAGAAACTGGACCTTCGCCGGTTCAGACGCTGGCGGCTATCGTGCCGCCGCTGTCTATACCCTGATCGAGACCTGCAAGTTGAACGACGTCGATCCGCAAGCCTGGCTCGCGGACGTGCTCGCCCGCCTTCCAGATCACCCTGCCAACAAAGTCGCTGACCTTCTTCCCTGGAATTGGAAGGCGAACCATCAGTCCACGGCCACCCTCGCTGCCTAAGCGCTTCGCGGCCGACCATCGCCCTTACCTGGGGTGCTGGCCGGACGCGTAC